>PWVO01000116.1 GCA_003561825.1 Candidatus Woesearchaeota archaeon
CTTCACTGCCCGGGGGAGAAGAGATAAAAACAGAATATCCATCACCACAAGAAGAAACCGAATCCATCCAGGAATCATGGTCATCAGGCCAACCTTCTGATTACACCCTGCAGTATTCTCAGGAATTGGCCCTTTCAACTGAAGATGATGGCCAGCTTAACCTTAATGCTGAAAAAGGCTCTAAACTTTCTATAACTCAAAACACCATCCGTGCAGACTCCTTAAACAAGATTGAATATTCTGGCACATCTGCTGAAAATATAAACAATTTCAATTACGACCAAACCAAGGGCCAAATTTCATTTGACAGCGCAAAAGAGCTTAAGGCAGGAGATTTCTATTTTGATGAAGTTGGCCAGACAAGCATTAAATTCGAGCAGGGAGAACTGAAAAGCATAGAGACAAGATTTGAAGAGGAAACACAGCACGCCCTAAAAAACCCTCTATCAGGCCTTGCACAAAATATTAAGCCAGGCCCGCAAATGCAGATACCAGAAGAATGCGCAGACTGCATGATAACTATTGACGGCCAAGAACAAGGCTCTGCTGAAATTATCCTCGAAGAAGACAGCATCACATACAGGCTGGATAAGGCCTCGCTTGAGATAGGAAACAATGAAAAAAGCATCATAAAGGCAAAGGCCAATAACACAGAAAAGCCATCAGAAACAAAGATGACAAAAACAGAACATGGCCTTAAAATATCAAGCATTAATATGGACTATGAGATTCTAACAGATGATATTGCTCATGAGGTTTTAGGAGAGTCATCAGAGATATTTATATCTGAAGACAACAATCTTGAATATGTAATAATAAGCTCTCCAGGGATCTACAGGCACAGGGCTGCTGACAATCCAGAAAATTATTTCTACAATATCTTTGACAGGCCAGCCCCTTCATATATTATGGAAAAATATCCGGCAATAGACCCAGTGAAAGATATTGTTCTCTCTGACAAGGTATTTGCAGGAAGCTTTGCAGTCCACAGGCCCTCAGGCCAAGATCCATACACAATACTCTTTAGAGAAATACCCGGAATGGAACATGATGCAAAAGTTTTTCTTGATGAAAATAAAATAGAGATTACAGGAATTGCAAGCTACATGAGAATAGGGTTTGAGATGCTGATCAATTCAGAGGAACTGTCCCCTGGAAAGCATTTCTCAGTAATAAGAAGAACAGACAACTCTTTCCATAAGATTGTAGAAAGCCTTCATGATGAGAATAAGATAGAGATTCTTCTTGACAAAAACAATGTCCTTGCAGTTGAGATAAATGCTGAAAATAAAAACTATGAATGCACAATAAGCCCTATGCTAATCATAAGAAACGGAGAGCTTTATGTTGAGGAGGCATGCACCCCAGAAGGAAAATCAGAAACATTTGCAGACTATGTTTTTGACAGAACACCTTATGCAATAGAAGGAGTCTACAATTCTTATTTCTTTGGCCCAAAGCCTTTTCTTTTGTTCACAGACAAAGCTCTTATAATGCCTTTGCAGGAACTAAGCTTTTCTGAGACAGTGATGCTGACAAGGCACAGCCCGGGGATCAAGGCAGCGCAAGAAACTGCAGCAGGCTACATCCAGTTTGCTGATGAGGCCTGCGGAGGGCTTGAAGATTATTTCAGCTAATAAAATCCAGAAAAAAGCCCAGATATCTTTTATTATCATCATTTCTTTAGTCATGATCCTTATATTCTCAATACTTTTTTTATACAGGGACATCAGGCTGGCAAGGGACTTTAAGGGAGAGATGGGGCCGCATTCAGCAGTCCCTGTAAGAAGCTACATGAGCTCATGCTATGAGATCCAGCAGCAATGCCTTCTGCTGAAAGCAGGCATAATTGACGAGCTTAAGACTCTTGAGGAGTATGAGAATGAGTTTGAAAAATTTATAATAAGCTCTTCAGTGCTTTGCGCAGAACTTCCGAAAGAGCTTAATGCAGAATTCTCAGGAGATGCCTCTGTAAAAAGCGCAAGAACAATATTCACAAGGCAGAGCACAATATTTGAGCTCACCACAGACCAGTCCCTGAGGCTGAGCACAGGAGCAAGGGCATCAATAAGGGCATACATGAATGAGCATGATGTTGCTTTTGAGAGCCTCCACAGCCATGCTGAGGAAATAAGCAAGAGCAGCAGAGTAAGGCTCAGCTACCTTAGCCAGAAGCCGATAAACCAGGTAATTTATCCAGAAGGCCAAAGCAAAAAATACATAATAAATGATACAAAGTCAAGCATAAGAACACAGCAGTACCTCTTTATCTACTGAATTTCTTGTATTCCCTGAACTGCACACCTATAAAAGATATAAGATATATTATAAGAAAAACCCCTATGTAATAAAGCACATTATACCAAAGAGGCTTTTCTTCTGTTGTAATCCCAATGGCCTCTAAAGCATCAGCTACATTAAGTATTGTCAGCGGCTGCTCCCTGCCCAATGATGAAGAGTCTGCAGAATAGCCGAATGAAAACCTTGCATTGGCCTCAATCCCGCGCTTCTCAACAGTAAAATGATTATCCCCAATTTCAGCATCTTCAGGGATTTCAAGATTCTCAAGGCTTTCAGGGAAATATTCATGAACAGAAATAACTGCAATATTGTCTTTTGCAGTAACAGTTATATTATAAAGCGCTCTCTCTCCCTCAATATAGACAATCCTGCTTACATCAGCTTTTTCTAGAGATTTAATGTAATCTTCTTCTGAGATGCCTAATTCACTTAAAACAGCCTCTTGCTGCTCTTCACTTATTTCACTGCCGAGATATGCAAAGCCATATTCAAAAATGTGCTTCAGGATTTCAGGAAGATCATGCACTGCAGCATGTTCAGCAGCCTCTTTTTTTTTGCCATCAGTATAAAGCACCAAAGCTTCCTCAAGCCTATGGTCAGATTCTACAGGGCGCTCTACGGGCAGTTCCTTAATTGGCTCATACTCAATAAACTCGATTGGGCTGTCAATGCTCTCGTCATGATTAGAGTGAATCTCAGCTCCAAAAGAATTTATAAGCTTTATCCCTACTAAGTTCCACAAAAGCCTGTTTCCTGTTATAGCTACATTATCTGAATCAATAGATAAAATTCCGTTCTCATAATCCATGATCACGCAGTTTTTAACAACAGCGCCGCCTGAAGAATCTATCTTAATTCCATTTCCAATAAGCTCACCTGAGATTACAGCGCCACCGCAGTCCAGAACAGCATTTTCAGAAGCAATAACAATGCCATTGGGCAGCTCAAACTCACCTTC
>PWVO01000195.1 GCA_003561825.1 Candidatus Woesearchaeota archaeon
ATGTTCCGGTTCTCGGTCCAGCGCACGTAGCCGATCGGGTAATCGAGCCCCCGGTCCTCGTACCGGGGATCGTACCGGCCCGGCCCGTAGGAGCAGGACATGCGGAGATCCAGTTCCTTGTTGTAGTAGTTCGTCCGCGAGAACCCGGTCGGCACGGCGCCCACGATCACGACCTTCCCCTTGGAGCGGCAGAGCTGGCCGGCCAGCTCGACGGGATCGAGGCTCGACGTGCCGGCGGTGACGATCACGGCGTCGGTCCCGAAGCCGCCGCTCATCCGGAGCACCGCCTCCTCGAGGCCGGCCTCGCCCCGGGCCGCCGCGTCGAACCCGTGGCTCCGCGCGCGTTCGACCCCGCGCGCGTCGATATCGATCCCGAACGACCGGATCCCCGCCGCCCGCAGCAGCCGCATTGTGAGCTGGCCGACCAGCCCGAGCCCGATGACCACCGCGTTCTCGCCCAGCCGCAGGTCGGCCTGTCGGACCCCCTGCAGGGCGATGGCGCCCACGGTCGTGAACGCGGCCTGTTTCAGGTCGAGCCCATCCGGCACCGGCGCGCAGAGCTGTTCCGGCACCAGCCCGATCTCGCCGTGCGCGGCTCCCTGGCCGCCGCAGGCGACGCGATCGCCCACGCGTATCCCCCGCACGCCGTCGCCGGCGGCGATCACGTCGCCCGCGCTGCTGTACCCCAGCGTCGCCGGCGCATCCAGCTTGTTCATCACCTTCTGGTAGGTCGCCGACAGTCCGTCGGTCTTCACCGATGCCAGCACCTGCTTCACCTGCTCCGGCCGCTGCCGCGCCTTCTGCAGGAGATTGCTCCGTGCCGCCTGCACCGTGCTGCCCTCGGTCCCGGCGCTGATCAGGGAATACGCATGCCGGACCCGGACCGTGCCCGATCCGGGCGGGGGCACGGGAGCGTCCGTGCTCCCCATGGCGCCGGTGCGAAGATTCTGACTGAGTTTCTTCATGCTTCCCTCTGCGTTTGCGCGGCTCGGTGCCCGGAGATCAGGCGTTCGGAGCCGCATCGGACCGTTCCGCGCGGCGGGCGGATCCGTTGCCGCGATCGACGGCCAGGGCATCCAGCCATGTCTTCACGTTCTCCAGGTACGCTTCCGTAGTGAAGGTCGATTCGTAGGCGCGCCGGTTGCGTTCCATCACGCCCACGAGTCGGTCGGGGTCGTCCGCAAGGCTGCGGATGGCGGCGGCAATCGTGCGCGGATCGTTGTCGTCGAGCAGGATGCCGTTCTCCGGATCGCGGATCGTATCCGGGATCGCCCCCACGCGGGTCGCGATGACCCCCAGTCCCATCGCCATTGCCTCCAGGATAACGAGCGGCTGCCCGTCCCATTCCGTCGGATGCACGAGGAGCGCCGCTTCACGGTAGAAGGGCCACTTCGCATCGCCGGTCGCCCTGCCGGCGAAACGAACGCGCCCGTGGAGGCGCTGCTCATCCACCAGGGCGCGAATCTCCCGATCGAACCCCGCGTCGCCCCACTCCCCCAGCAAGGTCAGGTGCACCGGCCGCCGATCGTCGCGGCACCGGGCAACGGCCTCGACGAGCTGGCGCACGCCCTTCGACCGGTTCAAGGCCCCGACGAACAGCAACCGCAGCGGGCGCGCCGCGGCCCGTCCGGCCGGATCGGAAGGCTCGGACGGACAGGTGATACCGTTGGGAAAGACGACCGCGTGACGAAGGCCGAGGTGCGCGTGCGCCCGTCGAATGGAATCCCCCAGGAACCGGATGCTGTGAAGCCGGCGCAACGTCCACAGGCCGATCCGTTTTTGGAAGCCCGGTCGGTCCAGGAAAAGGAAGCGTGCGCCCGCGAGCTCCCCGCACATGCGGATACCCAGCGCGCTTCCCAACGCGATCAGCGGGATCGCGCGGGCAAACGCGCCGAAGCCCTTCGGCAAGGCCAGCAGGAACACCCGCGGGCGATAGCGCAGCAGCGCCCAAGCGCCCCAGCCGACGTACCAGGAGCCGAAGGCGACATTCCCGATCGTGGCCCGCCCCTGCGTTCCCTTGCTCGCCGTCTTCCGGGAAAACGTCTTCACCCGGAACCCGGGGCGCCCCGAAAGGAACCCCGCCACCTCGCGGCCGCGCAGCTCCCCGCCGCCCCACGGGGGGGGGACGCCGAGAAAGAGCAGAATGTGGCCGTTGTTTGCCATGTGCAGGAAAGGGATCAACCGGGCTCAATGCTCCGAATTCCCAGCGCTCGGCACAACCGCCGGCAATCGGGCCAGGTCCCTCGGATAGTCAACATCAACACCCAGGAGACGAAGCGCCTCAATGACCCTGAGAATAGAGCATGCATGATGCGTGAATACGCCCTCTTCAAAGTGCCATGCGCCGGCGTCGTCGCGCACGTAGCGACCGGGAACCCCATTCACTCGCATCTGGTGAAGCTGACTGCAGCCGAAGACCGGCTGAATCTCATTGATCAGGTACTCCCCGTCCGCGGTTTCAAAGATGTCAAGGTCGCCGCTGAACGCATAACGGTCGTTGACCGCCCACGCGAAATCAAGCAGCTCCCCTGGCGGTGCCGTCCAGACGGACCGCTTGCTGCCGCTGTGGAACTCCCCGCACTTCTTCTTCTGACGGCCGAAATACGATTTCCCAAAGCCGATGATCCGCCATTCCGCCCGCACCTCGGCGTAGGCCTGGAAGATAACGTAACCCACCTGCCGATCGACAGGGCCCTGCATCCAGTTCACGAAACCGCGCGAAAACGCCTTGCGTATAAGCCGTTTCACCTGCGAGCGGCTCCATGCGATGCGAACCCCGCTCGCACTTGATCCCATTTCGGTCTTGAAGACCACCGGAAGTTCACAGTTTCCGGCGAAGCGGAGCGCTTCTTCCTCGTCGTAGAAGACCCATGTCCGTGGATGCGCGATCCCATGCGCACGCATCCAGTAATGCATCCTGCTCTTGCTCTCGTGCAGCCATATCTGCTCCCGTGATGGATACACCCGTCTCTTCATGTCGCGCGTCAGAATGCCAATGCGATCATCCCCCATTTTCTTCCAGTAGCTATACAATGTGGCCGGCCAGAAAAGGTGAATGTCGCAGTCGGCACTTTCAATGTGTTCCAGCCATCCTTCCCCCACCAGGTCCAGCACTTCATAGGCCACTTTCAAAGCCTCGCACGCCGCCACAAGATGCTTATGTAATGGGGTGAAGCATTTAAGGACCCCTACTTTGATCCCATGCGCGGAAGCATACGCCGAGCGCTGGGGAA
>PWVO01000010.1 GCA_003561825.1 Candidatus Woesearchaeota archaeon
ACTGGAGTTTTTTTGCCTGTGTCTCTTCTTACTATAACTGCCTGGCCTTTTTCAAGGTCTTTTGGGCCTATTTCTATTCTTAGTGGCACTCCTTTTAGCTCGTATTCGTTGAATTTCCAGCCAGGTGTGTATTCGTCTCTGTCATCTATCTCTGCTCTGTAGGATTTGAGGGCTTTTCTAATTTCATTTGCTGCCTTGATTATTTTTTCTTTGTTTTCATCATAGAAGATTGGGATTATGACAGCTTGGAGCGGGGCTATTTTTGGGGGAAGAACAAGGCCTTTGTCATCGCTGTGCATTATTATCATTACTCCGAGCATTCTTGTGGTTATTGCCCAGGTGTTTTGCCAGACATATTCTTCTTTTTCGTCTTTTGTCTTGTATTTTATGTCAAATGCTTTTGCAAAGTTCTGGCCGTCGTGATGAAAATCCGGGCCCTGGACTCCCCTTCCGTTTGGAAGGAAGAGCTCTATTGAGTAGGTGTATTCTGCTCCTGCGAATTTTTCTTTTTCTGTTTTTCTGCCTGTTATTCCGTACAATGCAAGGTAGTCTTTAAGGATGTTGTTGTATATTGTGAGGATTTGCTGTTTTTCTTTTTCTGCTTCCTGTTTTGTTGCGTATACTGTGTGGCCTTCGTTCCAGAGGAATTCTCTTGTTCTCATGAGTGCTACAGGGTGCTTGAATTCCCATCTTACTACGTTGTTCCACTGGTTTATTTTTAATGGGAGGTCTCTCCATGAGCGTATCCATTTTCTGTAGCTGTCGTACATTATTGTTTCTGAGGTTGGCCTTACTGCCAAGCGCTCTGCAAGTTTGCTGTCTCCTGCATGTGTTACCCATGCTACTTCTGGTGAGAAGCCTTCTACGTGTGTTGCTTCTTTCTGGAGAAGCTTTTCTGGTATGAATAATGGGAAGTATGCGTTTTTTATTCCTAGTTTTTTGAATTCTTTGTCTGTTTCTTTCTGGATGGTTTCCCACATTGAGTAGCAGTATGGCCTGAATACCATGCAGCCTGATACATCAGTGTAGTCTGCGAGCTCTGCTTTCTGGATGAGCTCTGTGTACCACTTGCTTAGGTCTTCTGATTTCTTTGTTGTGAGGCCTATTAGTTCTTTTTTTTCTGGCATTTTATGGTTGTGGGATGCTCTTATATAAAAAGGTTTATTTTTTATGGCAAATCTGTTTTTGGGATTTTTTTTGGAGGTTTGGAGAAAAGTGAGAGAGAGAGAGAAAAATGGAAGAAAAAAAGAAAAAATCACCAAATAGTCAAATAACCAAATCCTCAATCATTCCGGGACACGCAGACGGCCCGCCCGCTGCCAGTGATGACGTCGTAGAAGCTGACGAGGCCGCCGCCGAGGGTCACGCCCCAGGCCAAATTTGAATTATATCCTGTGATAGTGTGTGTCCAATACCAATCATTTGCAAAATTATTGAAGCCAATCTCATTTAAATGGCTCCAATAGCCTGAAGATAGGCCTGAATGAATTAAAGTGTCAAATTCCTTTGGCTCAGGCAAACGCCATTCTCCTGTTCCTTTATCTCCTAAAGAAAGGCCATTGCAATAAGCCATCTTGTTGGCCCATGTTGTTGCTGTGGTATTAATGTCTTTTTGCCAGCAAAGGTTTGTAGCTGTGTCAAGCATTGTGCCTGTGCCGCAGCCGTCATCCTCAAACCATGTTGCATTAGGAGCATTCTGTATAGTTCCATCTGTATAGTCCGGATGCAATTGAGACTGCCTTTGGTACCATTCTGGCATCTGTTCATTATTATTAGGGGCAACGCAAAGAGCTCTTCTTGAATTTTTTAATGGGGTAAATAATACAACTCCAGGATATCTTCCTAATGTGAATCTGAAATACCATGCATTGCTTGCATCACGCTTGCCGCTGGTAAAGTACTCTTCATTCTGCTTGTTCTGGAATATTAAATTATTTCCCCCAACTACATCACTTGTGCCGTAGTCAAAGATACGCATATATTCTGCCCTTGTTGCCAATCTCCACTCTCCTGGACCTTTATCACCTAAGTCAAGGTCTGCACAGTTGGCCATCTGATTAGTCCAATTGGCTGCTGGCCAATGGCCCATATCACGCTGGTAGCATAGGTTAAGCTCTACATCCAGGACAGTGCCTGAGCCGCAGCCGTCTATTATGTAGTAATCTTCAAGGCCATAGCCCTGAAGGTTTTCTATGCAGCTTGTTCGGTTGCTGGCAAAAAAGCAGTCATCTGGCAATATTTTTTGAAGGCCTTGTTTTGTTTCTTCTTTAATCTCTCCTGTTTCTGGGCTAAATCTCACAAATCTAGTCAAGTAAAGGCTCAAAGCCAAAAAAATTAAAAGCACAATAATAAGAAGGAGAAGTGTTCGCTTAAAGCCAATATGCATTCCTGATTTAGGACTAAAATTATTTATATTCATTGTTTTTGATTGTGTTACAACCAACAGTGTATAAATATTTTGTGTTTTTCGAGGGCAAAAAACAGAAGAAGAATGAGTGCATGGCCAAATAAATAGTATTCCAAAAGAAAAGTTGCAGCTAGGAAAAAAATGTTTGAGATTTTGATAAGTTTTTTAAAGATGGGGCCAAACAGAGATTGAAATGGGCCTGTAGCATAACCTGGATGCCAGCAAAAACTGGCCAAAAAGTGCAACCGGCTTCGGACCGGTTGATCAGGGTTCGAATCCCTGCAGGCTCACTTTTTAGTTACTAAATTAGGATTATAAATGGATTTTTGCTTCTTGATAGAACTTAAGAAACTCATATTTTTATGAAATAGCCTCTTGAATGCATGTAGCCTGTGTTGTGGACCGAGACTTGCTTTTCAGGAGATATCCTCAGTGATAAAAGGTATGCCAATGGCTGGTTATTGTTTATTTTTTCAAAGCAGATTTGCATGTTTTCATTATGCTGGCCAAATGCAAAGTCTGCAAAGCTTTCAAGTGTTCTGTGGTCGCCCATGAATAACTCAAGCCAGAGGTCTGAATTTAATGCTTCCTCTTTGCTCATTGGCTGCCATAAGCTTGTGGCTTGTGTGTATTTTTCTTTGGACTGGCCAGGAACTAAATGCTCTTTTTTTACTGCATAAAGCTTTGATGCAGGATTTTTTTCTATGGCAAACTCTGCTCCTTTTGCAGAGGCGTAATCTTTTTCTGAGATTTTTAATGCCCATTTTTTCAGGGAGTATTTTTCTATGAACTCGCCTTTTGTGGATAAGGAAGGATATCTAAAG
>PWVO01000121.1 GCA_003561825.1 Candidatus Woesearchaeota archaeon
AAAATGGCTAAAATAACCAGAAAAAGAACAAGGCTGGAAATAATCTATAATTTCCTTAAGATAATAGAAGAGAGCCATAATTCCATTAAGCCAACCCCCCTGCTTAGAAAATCAAATCTTTCAAGCCAGAACTTCAGCATATATTACAATGAGCTTCTTGAAAAGGGCTTTATCAAAGAAGTGCATGACAAAAAAGGAAAAAAATACATCTCCCTTGCAGACAAAGGCTTTGCATTCCTTGAGAAATACAAGCTTATCTCTGGCTTTATTGGCGAGTTTGAGCTTTAGCTGCAAATGGCTTAGAAGAGCTGAAATAAGGCTTAAAGTCCTTTATGCCGTATAATCCTGGGTTTTCCTGTATGCTTCTGCCTATGGCCTTGTCAAGATTAGAAATCCTGTAGCCAAGCTCCTGCACAGCTTTTTTTGAGTTAACAAAAAAGCAGTAGCCAGTAGCCTTATTAAGCAAGAAAAAAGGGAATAGCACAGGGATTGGTGTTCTTCCCAGCACTTTTTCAGCTTTTGAAAAAAACTTTTTGTAAGAGAGATTGTGGCCCCCAAGGTTGTATACCTCCTGATCAAGGCTTTGTTCCTCTGAAATCTTATCTGCTGCACTTGCATAAGCTTTTGCAACATCCTCAACATATGCAAAGCTTGCTCCACCCTTTAATCCGGGCCTGAAGCCTTTTGCCAGCGTCCTTATGAGCTTTGTGGTAGATGTTTCTCCAGGGCCTACCAATGAGCCGGGCCTCATTATTATGAACTTAAGGCCCTTTGTCCAATCAGAGAATTCAAAAAGGCTTTTTTCAGAAGTATATTTTGAGAGAAAATAAGGCCCAAATCTCTCAGCATCATCTTCTTGGAGAATCTCTCCTTCAGTCTTTCCTTTGCTGTTGCTGGAAGGCCCGAGCACAGCAGCTGAGCTTGTGTGGATAAGGGGCTTCCCTTTATCACGGCACGCGTCAGCAACATTATTTGCGCCGCAGAAATTTAAGCTGTGAATCTCTTCTGACTTTCTTTTGCTGTAGCTTACAATCCCTGCGCAGTTTATTACAATATCATATTTATTTACAAGCTCTTCAAGGCTTTGTTTCCCGTTGCTTTCATAAACCTCTTCTGGCTTGGTTATGTCAACCCTGTAAAAAGGCACTCCTGGAGGAGAATTAGTGTTTCTTCTTCCTGCAATGCCTACATCATAGTCTTTCTCAATAAGGGACTTAACAACATGCCTCCCCAGAAACCCACTTCCCCCTATAACCAAAACACTTTTAGGCATTTCTATCTGAGAAAGGCCAAATATCAGAGAGCTTATATAACTTTTGGTTTGCTGGCTGGAAAACAGAATTTAACAAGCTTTTTTTATGATAGGCCAGCATCCCTCTTTATTTGTTCAACATAGCTTGTCTGGCCACCTCCCCCTATAAGAATATCCGCCTTGCTTGGTAAAGTTGATGTCCTAGGATATAAACCAAAATCTCTATTGCCGTCGTGGCTTCTAATAAAGGCCTTCAAATCTTCCCAATCGCCGCCTCCAGCATTGGCAAAAGCATTCATTAATTTTCTTGTGTCTGTCGGCCCTAAATTATAGCCTAATAATATTAAATCAATATCATCCCCCTGATATTTCCCATGCGGATCCCATCCAGGGAGGTATCTATCTTCAAGCATCTTAAGATAATAAACCCCTGCCATTACATTAATACTCTGGTCTTCAGAAAAGATTATTTCTATTATATCATTGTTGTTCATACCACTTATCTTTTCACTCCATTCAGTATAATGTTGAGCCAAATCCCTAACAGCAATAGTACTAGCCTGAGTGAGACCAAAACACCCTCCCAAATCCTTTTCTTTTATAAAATTTGATTCACGGTTTATTAGAGCCATAATTAAATCAACACCCTTAACACCGCTTCCTCCGACGTTATCAAGGCTTTTTGGAGGAATTTCTTCTTCGACACCAGTAAAATAAATAGAATTTATTTCATGATGAATATCCTGGACATTGTTTTTCCAAGGGACATTATCAGGAGCCGAATAAGTGGGGATGGGCATTTTTTCAAGGCTCTTTATATCTGCATCCCTTATTATGCTGCTGTCCCTGCCATCAAATGGGTTTCCATGCCTGTCAACTCTGTTTCCATGCTTGTCAAAATACATATTTTCTCCTTTATGATAGAGCAGTTTTCGGCCATCCTCTGTTTCTATAATCTTATAATGATGTTCTGTACCATCATTAATATTTGTTATAATAAAATCATCTTCTCCTCTGAAATTATACCTGTATTCAGCGCTGGGCTCATCTGGATCAGGAGTTACAGGATCTGGCTCTCTTTCAGTAGGGTGCTCTGGAACAGGCAAGGGATATTCTTGGGCAATTGCCTCAAGCCTTATATCCCCACTTTTAATTGCATTAAGGAGCGCAATGTTCTGCTCATAAGTTCCCCTGTACTCATGTTCTGTGCCAAAATGCTGGTAGAAAAGCCCTTTTCTCAAATTAAAATTATCATTGCCTTCGAGGCCATATACTCCCTTGATAATTTCAAACAAAGTGTTGTAGCCCTCAAGCTCCTCAACAGGGACATAAGAAGAAACAACCTTGAAATTGCCAGATGAAATCCCCTCCCTGCTTATCTTAAAAATATCTTCTCCATATTTAATCTCAGTGTATGAAATTAAATCAGATTCTCCTATCAGATGAAGCCCTTCCCTTAAGAGCTTTATCTCGCCGTTCTCGAAATTAAATGCATAAATCTCCTCTTTTTCTTTGTTTTCGCCGTAATGCTTTGCAACAAAAGCATTCCCCTTTACATCAATCTTCTCAGCCCCTTCTTCCTGGTAATACGAGATGCAGTTGCCAGTGCATGCATCATTCAGCTTTCCAATGCTTATCTCTAGAATATTTCCGTCAGTGTTCTTAAACTCTAAAAGCTCAAGATTATTGGCCTCAAGCAAAAGTCTGCTGTCTTTATCAGCAAGGTATATTGTTAATGGATTTTCACTGAACTCCTCCCTATATTCAATAAAAGCATCCCCGCTTATTGTAATTTCACCATCCTCATCTATTGAGATTTTGCCTTCAAGCTGAATTCTTAGGGGCTCTTCCCCAAATTCATCTCTGAATTCAACAATAACCTCTCCGTCTACAGTAAATTCCCCCTCTTCATTTACAGATACAGTTGAGAGCGAGCCTTCTGCTGATGTTAAACTTACTCCCTCTTCAA
>PWVO01000109.1 GCA_003561825.1 Candidatus Woesearchaeota archaeon
AGCATGAAGAAACAGAAGACCCCATTCAGCCTCATTATGAAGAGCCTGCTGAGATAAGCACTCTTGATTTAGATGATGCTGAGGAAAAAACCACTTTCTATTCTTTATTCACAAGCAGAATCAGAAGATTAATTGTTTCACCAGCAGGCATAATATTCGGGCTGCTAATCCTGTTTTTGCTTTTTGCTGTTTTTTTGCACAAAAAGCCAGACGTCTTAAGCCTTAAGATAAGCCATGAGCCTGATGAGATTTTATTTATCACAGATGAGATTAAAAAAATAAAATCAGCCCTGGAAAAAAACAATCTTGCAAAAGCAAAGAAAATATACAAGAAAGTCCTGGCAGTTTACGAAAACCTGCCAAGCAGGCAAAAGAGATGGGTCTACAGGGATGTTGACTCAATGTATGACAAAATAAAATCAGAAGAGTACAGCCACAATTCAAAAAAATCAGTTAAAGCTCCAAAAAAATAAACCCCAAAAATTTGAATAAGTCCGAAATTAGTTGTCGCTTCTGCAGAATATACTTCCTTTTTAAAGTTTATAAAAAGAAACACTCACAATAGACTCTCAAGATTTGTAAACCACTTATGGACTTGAGAGTAAATCTCTCGCCTATAAAGCGTATAAGCACGAAATTAGTTGACAAGTCCGAAATTAGTTTACAGATTTTCGGTATAAACCTCTTCAGGAGTTTTATAGCCTAAAGCATGATGAATTCTTTCTTTATTATACCAAGAGACTAAAGCTTGTAGATCCTCTTCTGGATGTTTCTCAAAGCGCTTTTTCATAGTGTCAAACCATTTTTCTTGCTTGCCATTCGTTTGGGGATGATTTCTTCTGCTAGTCCAGAACTCAATACCCAGATACTGTAATTCTTTTTCAAATAAACTCAATGGTCTTTCTCCTTTTTTGTTCTTTTTACTGTTATAGAATTGTGTTCCTTTATCACTTAGGACAACCAGTGGGCTTACTTCGTTCATGAATATTGCCTGATAGAGAACAAAAATTGCATTCTTTTCAGTAGCATTATCAAATTTTTCTGCGGCCATTATCCGTCGGCTTTTGTCGTCAATATAACTTAGATACCATTTACTTTTATAAGAAGTCCAGTCACAATGCCACATAAGATTACTTAGTGGCCATTCATATCTTACATATTTTCTTTGGCCTCTTCGCTTAGGGCAAGGATCTGTCAATTTTTTATCATCAAGAATTCTTTGTATTTGCCTTGTTGATACGGAAAATCCTTCTTTTTTAAGAACAAAATAGAGTTTCTCCTTTCCATAATCTGTGCTTTTTCTGGTCTCAACTACTTTTTTAACAAAATTATCATTCAAAAACAATCGCGGTCTTCCAATTTGCTTAGTAGCATAGGCTTTTTTTCCTTCTTCATTGAATCTAGAGACTAGTTTGTAAACCATTTGCCTGCTAATCTTTTGTATTTTAGCAATCGATGTGGCACTTCTTCCCGTTCTAAACTGAGTTATAATCCATTTTCTCTTCTTTTCAGTAAGTTTTTTCATGATATCACCCGAAAAAAGAGAATTCTAAGTATTTAAGAAGTGTAAACTAATAACGGACTTGAACATTAAAACTTAAATCCAAAACCTTTTTATAATAGTGTCTTTTCTCCTCTTAGCGATTAATATGGTTAAGAAGATCGGCGGATTCAGGAGAAAAACCAGGTATAAGCTGGCAAGGCCCAGAAGAGAAAGGGGAAAGCTCAGCATTACAAGGATTTTCCAGAAATTTGAGGCAGGAGACAAGGTCATACTTGAGGCAAACTCATTTTCCCAGAGGGGCATGTACCACCCAAGAGAGCACGGCAAGGTTGCGGTTGTAAAAGAGAAAGCTGGCAGGAGCTACAAGCTTTCATTAAAAGAAGGAAAGAAAGAGAAAAACCCTATTGTGCATCCTATGCACTTGAGAAAAATCAAGGTTTAAGATGGTAAAGCCAGAGATTATATCAGAGAAGCCAATAAGCATTGCAGAGCTTAGGAAGGAGATTGATACAATTAAAAAAAGAGACACTGAGCTTAATTTCAGGTCCGGAAGAACAGAGGAGTATGTTAATAATTTTTCTTTCTTAAGCAAAACAAAAGAAGATGAGCTTATAAAGAAGCTGAACTCTCTCGATATTCCAAGGCTTAAGGAGCACCATATTGTCAAGATTGTTGATATTTTGCCAAAAACAGCAGATGACTTGAAGCTTATACTTCAGGGATATACTGTAAAAGTCAGCAATGAGAACATTAAGAAGATTGTTTCTGTTATCAAGGAATTTGCAGAAAAAAAGAAGTGAATTTTTTCTTGGGTTTTAAAAAACAAAGGTTTATAAATAACTAAATTAAAATTTTATGGTTGAAAAATGGAAAGGCATGAAAAAGAAGATTATGTAACTGTGCTGGACTTTCTGCCAAACGGGTATCCTTTTGACACAAGGCCGAGCCACCAGAAGACTGCAATAGCGCAAGCTGTTGGAAAAAAGCATTTTGTGCTTCTTGAGCTCGTGCCTAAAAAAGGGATTTTTCTGCAGCCGCATGAGGAAGTTTATATCGGAGATGAAAAAAGGGACAAGATCCACCATATAAGCGGAAGACTCAGCTTCAGCAAGCTTACAAGCACTGCAAGATCTGAACTCAATTATATTATAGAAGAGATTGTTACAAAAAACGAGCAGATGTTTGTTGACTTCTTCAACAATGCGCAGCCTTTGAGCACTAGAATGCACTCTGTTGAGCTTATTCCGGGAATGGGAAAGAAAAGGATGTGGGAGATTGTCGAGGAGAGAGATAAAGAGCCATTCAAAAGCTTTGATGATATGAAGAAGAGGGTTAAGCTTATGCCAGACCCTAAAAAGTCTGTTATAAAGAGGATTATGCTTGAGATTGAGGGCAGAGAGAAGCATAATCTTTTTGTTGATTCTTGAGTTATTTTTTGAACCAGGATTCAAGCCAGTTCTCTATTGCGTTTTCAAAGTTTTCAGAATCCCAGTCAAAAGGTATGTTCCCTGATTTTTTTATCATATCTGTCTGGGCAAATATCTGGTCTAGGCAGCTGTTTATTCCTTTGCTGTCTTTTTTTGCATTGTATTGCCAAAGCCTGTCAAAGGCCTGCATAAGATATTCGCCGTTTTTTCTTGAGATAGAAGGGTTTGGTGAAACTGGCCGGTGTTTTTTCTTTTCTGGCGCTGTTTTTTCAGGAAGC
>PWVO01000103.1 GCA_003561825.1 Candidatus Woesearchaeota archaeon
ACTATGAGGGATGCTGTTGGAGAAACAAGCCTTGATGATTTATTAAGCAAAAGGGATGAGGTTTCATCAAAGATTAAGGTTATTGTTGACAAGGCCACAGACCCCTGGGGCATAAAGGTTGAGTCTGTTGAGCTCAAGCATGTGGAGCTGCCTGAAGCACTTAAGAGAGTTATTGGAAGAGAGGCAGAGGCTGAAAGGGAAAAAAGAGCTACAATAATTAATGCAGAAGGGGAGTTTATTGCTTCGCAGAACATGGCAAAAGCTGCAAATGTGCTTGCAAAAGCTCCTGGGGCTCTTCATTTGAGGACCTTGCAGAGCATTAATGACATGAGCTCAGACAAAAGCAATACTGTTGTTTTTGCAGTTCCAGTAGAAATTCTAAAGGCAATGGAAGGCCTGAAAAAGCACTAGTTTTTTCCAAAAGAAATTCTTTTTTTTTATTTTTTCTATAATGCTCTAATCATTTTTCTGGCTCCACATGAAACAAAGGATGGCAGATTATGCTTTTGGTTTTCATTTAAAGAATTTCCTCTGAAAAACCTTTGAAAAACCCGGAAGATCATTGGTTTTCCGTGAGAAAAATTTAAATACAAAAAAGAGATTAGTATGTTTTTTGGTATGCTGATATAAAAAATCTCCAAAGGAAATCATGGGGTGTCCTAAAAGGGATTTTTGCGGTTTTTAGAAAAATCGCAATACAGGGCTTGTAAAAACAGGTTTCCACAGGAAATCATGGGGGCAACATAGGTTAAAAATATAGTTTTACAAACCAAGTTTAAATAACAAAAGTATTTATAAGATTCAGCAACAAACCTTTAGAAAAAAGGAGTGCAAAAAATGGATGCTGCTGAGCAGATAAAGAGGTTTCAAGAGTATATTGAAAAGAACTGCCAGCAGAAGCTTTTTGAGAAGATAAGAAAAGGCGAAAATTCTTTTGCAATTGACTTCTCAGATCTTTCTAATCTTGACCATGAGCTTGCTGAAGACCTGCTTGAAAGCCCTGAGGAAGGCATAAAAGCAGCTGAGATAGCAGTTGACCAGATGGATCTTCCAAGAGAAGTAAAGCGCTTCAGGATAAGGCTGAAAAACCTCCCTATGAGCCAGAAGGTTGCTATCAGGCATATAAGGGCCCTGCATATTGACAAGCTTATTTTTGTTGAGGGCATTGTAAGGCAGTCTTCTGATGTAAGGCCCCAGATAGTGTCAGCTAAGTTTGAGTGCCCAAGCTGCGGCAATACTATCTCTATCCTGCAGTCAGGCCAGAAATTCAAGATGCCTTCAAGGTGCTCATGCGGAAGAAAGGGCAAGTTCAGGCTTCTAAGCAAAGAGCTTGTGGATTCCCAGCATCTTGTTGTTGAGGAATCACCTGAGTCTCTTGAAGGGGGTGATCAGCCAAAGAGAATCTCTGTTTTTCTTAGGGAAGACCTTGTTGAGCCAAGGATGGAAAGAAAAACAACTCCTGGGAGCAAGATAAGGATTGTCGGTGTTGTAAAAGAAATCCCTATTACATTAAGGGACGGAACAGCCTCAACAAGGTATGACATAGTGATTGAGGTAAATTACATTGAGCAGATAGAGGAAACTTTTGAGACAATAGAGGTAACTGAAGAGGAGGAAATAGAGATAAAGAAGATTGCTGAAGACCCTAAGATTTACCATAAGCTAACCAACAGCATTGCCCCGTCTATATACGGCCATGAGGACATAAGAGAAGCACTTGTTCTGCAGCTCATGGGAGGAGTGAAAAAAGAAAGGAGCGACAACACTGTCACAAGAGGGGACATGCACATCCTTCTTGTTGGGGACCCCGGAGCTGCAAAAAGCTCTTTGCTTATATTTATGTCAAAGGCAGCCCCAAAAGCAAGGTACACTGCAGGCAGGGCAGCAAGCGGTGCTGGATTAACAGCATCTGTTGTGAGGGACGAGTTTCTGAGAGGATGGGCTCTTGAGGCAGGAGCAATGGTTCTTGCAAACGGAGGATACTGCATGATAGATGAGCTTGACAAGATGAGCACTGAAGACAGGTCTTCGCTGCATGAGGCTCTTTCACAGCAGACAATAAGCATAAGCAAGGCAAACATACAGGCAACTTTGAGGGCTGAGACAACTGTGCTTGCAGCAGCAAACCCCAAGCTTGGAAGGTTTGACCCATATATGCCCATTGCGCAGCAGATTGATCTTCCTCCATCTCTTATTAACAGGTTTGACCTGATTTTCCCAGTAAGGGACATGCCTAACAGGGATGTTGACGAGAAGATTGCTTCTCATGTTCTTGAGACGCACAAGACAGATGTAAAAGAGCCCGAGATTCCAATCCCTATGCTGAAAAAGTTTGTTGCATATGCAAAGCAGAGCTGCATACCAAAGCTCACTGACCAGGCAATAGATGAGATAAAAAGCTTTTATGTTGAGCTGAGGAATATGGGCACAGATGAAGAAGGCATTAAGCCAATACCTATATCTGCAAGGCAGCTTGAGTCCTTGGTGAGGCTTGCTGAAGGCTCTGCAAAAGTAAGGCTCTCAAAGAGTGTCTTAAGAGAGGATGCAAAGCGCGCTATCAGAATACTTAAATACTGCCTTATGCAAGTAGGCTTTGATTATGAAACAGGCAAGATTGACATTGACAGAATCTCAACTGGAATTCCTGCAAGCCAGAGAAGCAGGATCGTTGTTGTGAGGGATATTGTAAATGATCTTGAGGCCTCGCACGGAAAGGCAATCCCCCTTGAAGAGATACTCAATGCTGCTTCAGAGAAGGGTATTGATGAAAGCGAGGTTGAGGAGATAATAGAAAGGCTCAAGCGATCAGGAGACATATTTGAGCCAAAGAGAGGATTCATAAGCAAGCTTTAAAATGCCAGAAGCGCAAAAAAGGCAGACTGCCATCAAAGCAAGGATCTCAGAGATAATCAGCGGGAGCTATGTTAAAGAAGAGGGGTGGACTCCTAATTTTATATTGACAGAATCCGGAAAAAAGATATCAAGAGCAAACATCATGGGAGCTGTGATAGACAAGGCAGACACCCCAGATGAGTTTCTTTCATTTACAATCCAGGACGGCACAGGCACAATGCCAGTAAGGTCATTTGAAGATGATGCAAGGATAAAGTCCCTTGATGCAGGGGATGTTGTTCTTGTGATAGGCAAGCCAAGGGAATATGGCTCTGAGAAATACATTGTGCCTGAGATTATCAGGGTAATTGAAAACAAGAAATGGGTTGATGTGAGGAAAGCTGAGCTTGAGATAGAAGAGCTTAGGCAGAAGGGTGAAGGGAACTTCTATTACAAAGAAGAGAAAAAAGAAACACCAAGCCAAGGCCAGGCAGAGGAAGAGGATATTGAGTCTGAGAAGCCATCTGGCGCAGGCAGTGTATATGAAACAATAAGGGAACTTGACAAAGGAAAAGGCGCTGACATTGAGGATGTCATAAAGAAAAGCAAAGCAGAAAATGCTGAGCAGATAATAAAAAAGCTCCTCATGGAAGGTGAGGTGTTTGAGATAAGCCCCGGAAGGCTAAAGGTTCTTGAGTGATTATTTCTTAAAAGAAAACAGGGGTGACATAAACCTCAAGCACTGCTGCAATAAATATAAGCAGTATTGCAATTATCATAAGGTCAGATGTGTCAATAAGGATTTTATCATATTTTTTAGTGCCAAAGTCATGTCTTATGACTGCAACAGAGATGATTGAGCCAGCAAGGCCACTGATAAAAAATGCAGCTATCTCAGGTATGCCGTGTATTGAATACCTCAAAAGCCCGATAGTAAAGATGTGAAAATAACTTGCTATCCCAACCTGGCCGAACTGTGATGCGTACATGCTTATCTGCGACCTTATAAAATGCCCGATAGCTGCGCCAAGAACAGAAGCGTTCCATGTTAGTATAAAGATAGCGCCAAAGCCGTATATGAATGCAAAAAGAAAGCAGAAGATAAGCACCTTGATGTTGTTAAGGAAAATCCTGGTAAATGGCCCAAAGCCGTCTACAATATTTCCAGTAACATTTGAGTTTATTTCAGCAATTGTGGCCATCTGTATTGAGAAGGTATCAACTATTGATTCCACTGGAAGAAAAACATAACATAATGAAAAGCCAAAAGTCACTCCGACAAAAAGATACATCAGGCACTTTATCAGCTGCATGTGCTCTCCCAGGATTCTTGTCTCGCCCTCAAGAACAAGGCCTTTTTTCTCCTCTTCCTTGATAGCATTATAGAGAAAGGGGATGCATGCCATTGTTGTAAAAAAAACCATTACAAGGCTTGCATGCTGCCTGAAAACCCAAAGCGCAAGAAAGATCCCTGCAACTGAATATAAAAAGCCGAGAAGAAATATTTTCCAAGGGCTTTTCAAAGCACTTACCGGAGTTATTAGTGACTCAAGGACCATATTAAGAACAAATGCACTTCATTAGTTTATATATCTTTTGATTGGCTGTTTGTTATTATAGATAACAGAAAAGATTATATATGAGGTTAATGTTATTAAAAGTAACATGGTGCTAAAAGAGCAAATTTTGGTTTTCAAAAGATCTGCAGATATTATCTACAAAACAGGGGATTATACCAGCGCAGCAATAATCTACTTTAAAGCACTTTTTGCAATGCAGGATTTTATATTAATGAATAAGATTGGCTATTCTCCCAAAGACCACACAGAAAGATTTAGGCTGCTGCAAAAAGAATTTCCCGAGGAGTATGATGTTCTTGACTCAGAGTTTAACACTTACAGAAGCACATATTCTGAAAGGATCTCAAAAGAAACATGCGACAGAATCAGGGGCCTTGTTGAAAATGCTATCAGAGATCACAAAATTGAATAAAATTTTCAAGAAATACCTTAAGGGAAAAGGCATCTCAGATATTGTTCTTTTTGGATCCTTAATGAAAGGAAAAAACAAGCCAAAAGATATTGACATACTTATAATCTTCAAAGAAAGAATCAACAAAAAGACCGAGTTAGAGATAAAAAGAAACCTAAATGGGATATATGAGATTAATTCAATCACTGAAAAAGAGCTTTTTGGAGAAGATTTTATTGCAAAAGAAGGCTTATATCTGGAAGGCTACAGTTTTTCTAAAAAAAAGTATTTAAGAGATTTGCTTGGGTTTATCAGCATAGGATATCTAAAGTATAGCATTAGAAATCTAAGAGGCGCAAAAAGGATAAGGTTTTACTATGCCCTTATGGGAAGAGGAAGCAGCAAAGGGTTTCTTTCTGAGATTAAGGCTGATAGGTTCTCTGATAATGTTATTGTCTGTGATTACTCAGAGATTGAAAAACTCAAGGATTTTTTTAATTCCTGGAGAATTGAGTACACAATATTCCCTTCTCTTGTGCCTAAAAGATTAGGCCATATCCTGTTTAAATCAAAAGAATGAGATCCTTCACTCCTGGCCTTGTCTGCCTAAATCCCAAATCCCGCCAAAACAAAAACAAACATTTATAAACAAGTTAGTTCTAAAAACAGTTGATGGCTATTAAAAAAGAGGAAAAAGACTTTTGCAAAAAAGAGGTGCTGGACAATTTCCAGAGCCTGCCCAAAAGAAAGCTTTCTGAAATGGAAAAGCAGGTCATCTTTATTCTTATTGAAAAGGCAAAAATCGAGAGAGAAAGGTCAATGGCCCTTCTCAACAAGGGATTTTTCATTTTCCTTTTTTTCATACTGCTTGCATTCATACAAAGGCTCAATGACCCAGGATCATCAATCTATGTTTACATCCTGTTCATATTCGGCATGATCATGTTTATTATTATTGTGATAACATACTACAGCTCATTGTCAAATGAAAAAAAGACATTGGACAATCTTTTGGACAGTTTTTTAAAATGATAGAAAGAATAAAAACCGGGATACCAGGATTTGACCAGCTAGTGCAGGGGGGCCTTGTAAAAGGCTCAACAAGCCTTGTAACCGGCGGAACAGGAACATGCAAGACCCTTTTTTCTATGCAGTTTCTTTATTCAGGCGCTGTTGATTTTGGCGAGAAAGGAATTTATATCTCATTTGAGGAGTCAGAAGAGGACTTAAAATCAGCTGCAGAAAGCATAGGAATTAATTTTTCAAAAGCCGGCAAAAAAGCAAAATTTATCTGCCTTTCGCCTTATGACACTATTGATTTTATCTCTCTTCTCAAAGATGAGATAACAAGGTTTGGAGCAAAAAGAGTTGTAATTGACTCAATAACTGCCCTGGCAATGCCTCTTGACAACAACTTTGAGAGAAAAAAAATGATATTCACACTAAACAAGATGCTGAAAAAGATGAAATGCTCCTGTTTACTTGTCTCAGAAATCCCAAGCGAGGGCTCAATAAGCTCAGAGTCATTGGGCAGGTTTTCAAGGTTTGGTGTTGAGGAGTTTCTCTGCGACAGCGTAATAATGCTTCATTACATGGGGATTGGGGGAGAGGCTGACAGGGCTGCAAGGGTTGTAAAGATGAGAAAAACAAGCCATAAAAAAGGCCCAATACCAATGGAAATAGGCAATAAAGGAATTAAAATCTTAAAGCCAAAGTATTAACAGAACTGATTTTCTGAAGGGTTTAGGCAGAAGCAAAATGCAAAAGAACCTGCTCACTGGAATTGGAATAAGCAGCAATGATGAGCCATATAGTGCAGGCAGGGAGGCAGTTTCCCAGGCAATTGAGAAAGCAGGAAATCACCCTGATTTCGGGCTTTTTTTCTGCGCAGGAAAAAAGTACTGCGAAAATGAAAAAAAAATAAAGCTTGCTGCAAAAGGGGCCCATGATGCTTTTATGTCTGCAAACCCCAAATGTGCCTGGATAGGGTGCAGCACAGCAGGGATTTTTACAAAAGACAAGGCTCTTTTTGATTCTGTGGCAGCAGTTGCAGGCCAGTCAGATTTCATAAGGTGCTCTGCTGGTGTTGGGCAAAGTGCCTCGAGAAACCCAAAAAAGGCTGCTGAGTCTGCATGCTTTAATGCAATAAACAGCCTCAAGCTTGACCAGTATATTGACTCTTACATCATGTTCCAGTCAACAAAAAACAAGTCTGTGAAAGAGCTCAGCAGGCTGAAGAATTTTGCTCTTGTTGCACTTCACAGCGGCTTCACTCTCAGAAGAGACGGCATTGGCGACGGAGTTGCTCAGGGGGTAAGGTCTGCCCTCGGGCTTAATACTGCAGTTGCAGGAGGCTCAGCATCAAATTCTGCAATTGAGAAAAATTATATTTTTGCAAATGGAAAGGTTTTTGATGATGCTGTTGTGTGCCTTTATGTTTTCAGCAACCTTAAGTTTGGCACAGGGTTTTCGAGCTTTTATGAAAAGACAAAGAAAACTGCTCTTGTAACAAAGGCAAATGGCAATTTTGCAGAGGAGATAAACAATGTTAAAGCTTCTGATGCTTATGCTGATATTTCTGGGATTGAAAAGTCAGCTATCAGGAAAGGCGCCTGGCTGGGCGAGGGATTCTGGAAGCCCTGCCTTGAGAGCATTGAAGAAAAAGCAGAAGTGCCTGCTGGCCTTAAAGGCTCTTTTCTGATGAAAGCAGCTGTTGAAAGCCCTCTTGCTGTTCTTGACATTGAAGCAAGGCCATGGCCGAGGATGATAAAGTCTTTTACCAAAAAAGGCCAGATAGAGTTTTACACAAAAATCAATGAGGGAAATGCTCTTGCTCTTGCTTGCGCAAACATGAAAAAAGCTGTTTCCTGCTCTGCTGACTCAATCAGAGGATCAATGCAGGATGTGGGGAATAATCCCGGGCTGACTCTTGCATTTGAAAGCATTGGCCCAAAGCTGCTTCTGGGCAAGAATTCAGAGAAAGCACTTTCTGAGTCAAAAAAGTCAGCTAAGACAAGCAGCCTGCTTGGGATATACACCCTGAGTGAGATTTTTTCTGCTGAGGGAATGCCTGCAACAGACAGTTATCTTTCCTGCTGCTCAATTTCTTTCTCCCAGGAGATGGTCACAAAGACCAAGTTTATATGAAAAAAAACCTAGGGATAATATTATCATGGTGGTATAAATCAAGAAAAAGATTAAAGTTTTTTCAAGAGAAGTGCATGAAAAAGCCAGCAGCATCATAGAAGACAGAAAAGAATTGTCAGAGCAGACAAAAAGAGATATAGCCAAAGCAAGAAAAGAGATTGCAAAGGGCAAATTTTCGACTTTATCTCAAATTAAAAAGAAGCATAATCTAAAATAGGCCTCAGAAAGAATATTTACAAATAGTTAGCTGATAAATGATGAGGGCTTTTCTTAAAGGCATTGTTTGAACTGTTTTATCTGAATAATTTTAATCATGTTAAGAAAAAAAGATTTTTTTGTTTTTAACATGCTGAAAAATAACAGAAAGATTTTTAAATGACAGAAAGAAATAATTGGCCATGCTATCGGCATTTTTGAAAAAGCTGCTTTTTGCAAGGCAGTTTTTCATAATAGACGGAAAAATAGAGGTGCTTGGAGAAAAGCAGGTGATGCTTCCTGCAAGGCTTTTCAGCAGGTTAAGCCTCCTTGACAAAAAAGGATCTGAAAAAATTATCAGGTCTGTTTTTATGGAAGAGGCAAAGAGCTATGCAAAAAAGCTGGGCACAGGCGAGGAGGGAATTCTTAAGAATATTTCTGACATCTTCGAGACTTTCGGCATTGGCAGGCTTGAGATAATAGACCTTGACAACAAAAACAAAAAAGCAGTTGTGCGTGTCTCTGGATTTCCTGAGCAAGTAGAAGGATTTATTGTTTCTGCTGCTGTTTCTGGTGTTTTTTCGTTTCTTTTTGAGAAAGAGGTTTATGCAAAATCTTCTGCAAAAGCCAAAAAGGATTATCTTGAGCTCATAGTGAAATAAAAGATAGCAAAAAAATGCAAATTTATCTAAAGGCCCGAAGGCTTAAGCCCCTACAAAACTAAAAAATAGAAAAATAAATAAACAAGCAGATTAATCAGATACATAATGAGAACAAAACATGTCTATGTTGCGCTGCTTGATGTCGGGGAATTGCTTCCTTTTTCAGTTAAAGAGAGAAAAAAGCTTCCTGAGCTAATAAAAGAACAGGAAAGGGCAAGAAAAGAGCTTGTTAAGTTCATTGACATTCTTGAAAAAGAGTACAGGGAAAAGATTTTCTACATGGGCATGGATGTTATTGAGGCCAAAACCTATGAGAGGTTCATATTTGAGGAAAGCGGCTTCTTTGAGGTAATGACAGGGGCTCCTCTTGCAATGAACGCGCATTTCATTGACGAGAAGAAAGCAAAAAAATTTTGCTCTGCACTCAAAAAAACACTTTCAAAGATCCTTCCGAAAAACAGGATAAGCAGGATGCTCATAAACTCAATTGAAGTAAACACAGAAAAAGACCAAAGCTTGACTTATGAGAGATGGGACAGGATAAAGAGCATAAAAAGAATTGTAAAATGAGCATTGATTCTCTAAAGGGCAAAGACCTGAACAAAGAGGTGTACAGGCTGATAAAGGAAAACTGGCCAACATACCCCTCTGACATATGCAGAAAGCTCAACCTTGACGCAAACATAACAAACATCTCAAAAGTGAAGTACCATTTTGACCTTCTCAGGAAAAGAAACAAGATAAGGACAATAAAGATAGACCGTGCACTGGTAGGCTGGCCAATTGAGATAGAAAAGCTCAGGGTCATGCATGAGTTTATGAGGGATTTTGAGTGATTGTTTTCTAGTTGGTTTTTGCAGTAAGATAGTTTTAAGTGTAAATATTATCGTGATGATCATAATCTTCAAATGAAACAAACTCCTTTTCCTTATTGTATGTGAAGACTAAAACAAAATGGCCCAAATGAACTCTCTTGGAGTCTTTCATATCATATCTTAAATTTTTGTAATGTTCTATATCCCTAGAAGTTATTATCTCTTCAATTTTCTTCATTACTGCTTCGTATCTGCTCTTGTTTTTCTTTGCCAGCTTAATCAGCTTTTTTTCCAATTCAGGCTTAATCTCAAATTCACGCATTTTCTATATGTTTTCTCAACTCCCTGATGCTCTTAAAACGGATTCCTTTCTGTTTTTTAATTCTCTGAAGCTTTTCCGTGTATTCAGGCCTAAGTTGAGGCTCAAGAATCTGCTGCTCATACTGCTCAGCCATTATATTAATAGCCTGGCTTTTATCTTTAAGGCCGAATTTAGCTTTAACTATATTCAAAACCCTGTTTGTTTTGTCTTCGATATCTATAATTGCCTGCACCATAATCTCACCTTAATATTATATTAATTTCATATTAATATATAAATCTTTGGTTTATTTAGGCAAAAACAATTGTTTTATAGTCTTTGAGATTTCCTCCTTCAAGGATCCGCAAATTTTAATTTTAGAAGTATTTTATGAGATTCAGCTGATCTTTCCTGCTTCTATGTACTTCCTGGCCTCATCTGCTGAGCTTACAGATGCTATTCCGCTTTTTTCAAAGGGCATAACCATAAAATCACGATTAACTCTCTCTGCCATTTTAGTTAAATAATTAATTGATGCTGATACAGCAAGAGAAAGCCCAGCAGAAAAGCCTGCCTTGTGCCTTGAAAGACTGTACCATTCATCAAACCCAATAAAAATGTTCTTTTCAGGATGCTCTGGGTCACTCCATGGCATGGACATCTTGCTTAAAAGATAATTGTCAAACTTTCCGTCAGGATAAATCGCGGGATGTGCGCACCTATTTTCAAGCGCTCTTACCGGGCTTACAGGGCTTAAGAAAAGCTCTCTTTCAAGCAGAGAAGGGCTCTCTCCTACTTCCCGGAGCTGTTTTTCTTTGCTCTTAAACTCAAGCCCTATCTCTGTTTCTGGAAAGAGGTAAAACTTATTTTCGTAATTCAGAGCATAACCTGGCACTGTAATTTTCAGGATGTGAGAAAAGCTGCCTTTTTGCTCATAATCTATTTTGGGATTGTGGCTTGAGCTGTCCGGAGTGATCTCATCAAAGAAGGCCTGCCATTCATTATTGCTTTTTCTCTGCTCTAATGCTCTGTAAAGGCAGCCATCCAGCTCCTTAGTCCTCCATTTAGGCCAGTAATTATTAATGAAATCATCTGTGAAATACTGCTTAATTGCAAGATGATGCTCAGGCATATCTTCTGGTTTGGGCTCTTTCATGTTAATATTAAGGCATTAGGAGTTAATAAGGATTTACAAGAATTTTACGAAAGATTTTCAGGGAGAATAAAAAAATCAAGCTTATTCCAGAAATCCTTCAGGCTTAAACCAGCCTTTCAAGTGCCATGCGGCCTTTCCAGACACAGGGCCTTTTGCATCTTATACCCTGGATGCACTTTGGATCAAGAGCATTCCTGCCATAGGAATCTAAATATTGATTGTATTGTTTTGCTGTTTCAAGTGTGTTGAGCATTATCTCAAGCTGGGCATGGCCGCAAATCCTCAGCAAAGCCTTTGACCTGAAATCCTCTACTGTGCCTCTTTCATAAACTTCAACAAGCTGGGCCTGGGGAAAGTCATTCTCAGCAATTTTTGCAAGATCATCAAGCCATTGGTCCTTAAGCCCTGCTCGTTCAACAATAGGAGGAACAAAAAATCCTTTGCTTGCGCCTTTTTCATAGCCTGAGACCATGTTGTAACTTAGAGTCCTGTGCCTGTGGGCCTGTGCAAGGCCTGCAAAACTAATGCTGTAAACTACTGAATAAAGGCCTCCAGTACCAATTTTTTCGGGCTTAGGGCCATTGTAAAAAAGAGACAGTCTTCTTTCTGTCTGGTTGTCAAGTCCCTTGACTCTAAATTTTGAGGTTTGGCCTAAGAATTCTTTCATTGCCTCTGCAAGCCTGGACTTAAACTCATCTTTGCCTGATGAATGCTCTGCATGAAAATACTCGAACTGCTGCTGAATAAAATTAAGCTGCCTCAGATTAAGAGTATGGAGCATTTTTGTAGGGGTAAAAACACTTGTCATGTATCTTGCATTTTCCTGAGCAAGCTTTTTGATATCTCCCTCTCTTATTTTTTCATCTTTCATTTCAGGATAGGCTTTTCTTATTTCAGGGATTAGCAGATCCATCCATTTTAGGTAAATTTTTGACTGATCCGGCTCTATGTCAAACATTTTAGTGTATCTTGCTGATTTCTCTGAGGTGGAGTAAGATTTTTCATTGTTGAATACT
>PWVO01000068.1 GCA_003561825.1 Candidatus Woesearchaeota archaeon
GCCGCAAGGCTCACGCTACCCGGTGTTGTGTGGTCGAGTAGGGTGAAGAAGGGAGCAGTGCTATGCGCTGCGGCGATCCAGTTCCCACCAAGATCCTCCAGCGGCCAGAACTGTTCCCAATCGCCAGATACCCGTGCCCAGCCTGCCACCACATCCTTCCACGCTCCGCCCACTCGCGCAGAGATGGCTGAGATCTCTTTCCAAACACCGTCTACGCGAGCATGTGCGCCTTTACCCATTATTCGCCCTAATCCTCATATTCCAACCACAGGTCTCCATCAGACCCGCCCGTTGGTTCGCTATCACTTACTGTTATCTTTCTAACCTGGTCGGAGGCATAGGATTCTGCTTGTCCTGTATCCCCCTTGGGTCCGGTATCTCCTTGCTCTCCCGTATCTCCCTTTACTGTTGAATCTGCTCCCGTATCTCCCTGGTATCCTGTGTCACCTTGGATCCCTGTATCTCCCTGCTCACCGGTGTCTCCTTGTACGCCAGTGTCGCCTTGTATGCCTGTGTCTCCTGCTGCACCAGTATCTCCTGTTACACCCGTGTCACCCTTCTCGCCTGTATCTCCAGGAACGTCAGAAGCAGCCCCGGTATCACCTTGGTCACCAGTGTCACCCTGTATTCCCGTATCCCCCTTAACCCCGGTATCCCCCTTCGGCCCAGTGTCTCCCTGTTCTCCGGTATCCCCTGGGACATCAGAAGCTGCTCCAGTATCACCCGCAACACCTGTATCACCCTGGGATCCAGTATCGCCCTGAATGCCTGTTTCACCCTGGGAGCCGGTATCGCCGGTAATTCCTGTTTCACCTTGTTGTCCGGTATCTCCCGTTGGGCCTGTGTCTCCTTTTGGACCAGTGTCTCCTTGCTCACCAGTATCACCTGCAACAGTAGAGTCGGCCCCAGTGTCACCCTGTATGCCTGTGTCACCAGTTTGGCCCGTATCACCTTGAACACCGGTGTCTCCCTGAATACCTGTGTCTCCTTTTTCCCCAGTGTCCCCAGGAATATCAGATGGATCTCCCGTATCGCCTTGTAGGCCCGTGTCACCAGCAATTCCGGTGTCGCCACGAGGACCAGTATCACCCTGTTCTCCAGTATCGCCTGTTTGGCCTGTGTCTCCCTGATATCCAGTATCCCCCTGAGCACCGGTGTCTCCTGTTATTCCTGTATCCCCAGTGAAACCTGTGTCTCCCTGGATTCCGGTATCGCCACGGACTCCGGTATCGCCCTCTATTCCTGTGTCACCCTTAGGTCCAGTATCACCTTGGATTCCTGTATCGCCAGGCACACCTGTTTCCCCTGCTAGACCAGTATCGCCGGTTGTTCCCGTATCGCCCTTTGGGCCAGGAGTTCCAGCAAGATTGACTGTCCAACTAGAATGTTCCCCAGAACCCAAAACCAGAATAACATCAAATAACAGGCTTGTTCCCGAATAAGAGACGACGAAACCCTTTATGTAGTTATCGTTGTCGGCAGCAATGACTACTGTTTGGGACCCAGAATATGCAAGTCCTGGTTCTACAATGATCTCAACTGGGTCTTCTGGAAGGTCGTCTAGATCAAGGGTTGAAAGAGAAGTAGTGGCATACCTATCTCCTGGGTCTCCTTCCTCCCCGGTATCGCCTTGAATACCCGTGTCCCCTTGAGACCCAGTGTCTCCAGTAGTACCTGTATCTCCAGTGATTCCCGTCTCACCTATTGGACCTGTGTCTCCTTGAATACCCGTCTCGCCTTGGATACCGGTGTCTCCGGTTGTGCCTGTGTCCCCCTGTTGTCCTGTATCACCAACAACTCCAGTGTCGCCTTGTACTCCGGTATCTCCCTGAATGCCGGTGTCACCTGTCTCACCTGTATCCCCAACAATACCCGTATCTCCAGGAACTCCGGTGTCACCCTGCTCTCCAGTGTCTCCACCAACCCCTGTTTCTCCCTTAACACCAGTATCGCCTTGTGGACCTGTATCTCCCTGTATACCGGTATCCCCTTCATCCCCCGTATCCCCCGTAATTCCTGTGTCGCCTTGGTCTCCTGTATCGCCAGCGATTCCCGTGTCTCCTTGGATACCCGTGTCCCCTTGGCTTCCTGTTTCTCCCTGTGGTCCAGTCTCTCCAGTAGTGCCGGTGTCCCCCTTGAGACCTGTGTCACCTTTTTCACCCTCTGGACCAGGAGCACCAGCCAGGTTAACTTGCCAGCTGGAGTACTCCCCTGAGCCAACCACAATGTCTACATTGAATTGGAGCGTTGAGCCAGAGTAAGAAACAACGGTTGCCTCAATGTAATTGTCAGAGTCTGCTGCAACAACAATGGACTGGGCAGCCGAGTAGGCAAGCCCGGTATCTACCTGAATTGAAACCGGGTCGTCTGGCAGATCTCCAAGGTCTAACGTGGCAGTCGAGGTTGTGGCGTACTTGTCTCCTGGCTCTCCCTCATCTCCAGTATCGCCTTGATCACCTGTGTCTCCTTGAATCCCTGTGTCACCCTGGACACCTGTCTCTCCTTGGGGACCAGTATCACCAACAATCCCTGTGTCTCCCGTTAATCCCGTGTCTCCTTGTATGCCTGTGTCACCCTGCTCTCCCGTATCCCCCTGCACACCGGTATCACCAGGAATTCCCGTATCTCCCTGGTCTCCGGTATCACCGGCAACACCCGTATCTCCTGTGACTCCGGTATCGCCTTGTACGCCGGTGTCTCCTGTAGCACCAGTGTCTCCCTGCACCCCCGTTTCGCCCTGAATTCCAGTGTCTCCAGTTGTGCCAGTGTCTCCGGGTTCTCCTGTATCTCCTGTAAAACCAGTGTCGCCCTGAATTCCAGTGTCGCCCTGTTCCCCTGTATCACCTGGAACATCTGAATCAGCACCCGTGTCGCCTGTTTGTCCAGTATCCCCTTGGTCTCCCGTATCCCCTTGAACCCCGGTTTCACCAGCCAGCCCAGTATCTCCTTGAACCCCGGTGTCTCCCTTGGGTCCTGTATCACCAATAACTCCTGTTTCACCCTGTTGTCCAGTATCACCTATCTGACCTGTGTCTCCTTTTGATCCAGTGTCTCCCTGATCACCCGTATCGCCCTTAGAGCCAGTATCCCCAGCTATCCCAGTATCCCCAATTGGGCCAGTGTCGCCTTGGATTCCCGTATCACCAGTCTGTCCTGTATCGCCTTGCTCACCAGTATCACCTGCAACA
>PWVO01000048.1 GCA_003561825.1 Candidatus Woesearchaeota archaeon
CAGGCCCAGAACCCCAAACACTTTGCACTCTCACTCACAGGAGAGCCATTCATATACCCCTATCTAGGAGAGCTTATACAAAAGCTCCATAAGCTCGGAAAAACAACATTCCTTGTAACAAACGGCCAGTTCCCTGAAAAAATATCTTCATTGCCCGAGATGCCAACACAGCTTTATGTCTCACTGAGTGCATCAAATGAAAAAGACTTCAGTAAGCTCTGCAGCCCATCATCAAAACAGGCATGGAAAAAACTAATGAAAACTCTCGCACTTCTTCCCAGGCTGAAAACAAGAACAGTCCTGAGAATAACACTCATGAAAGGCATAAACATGTCAAAAGAGCATGAATACGCAGAGCTAATAAAAAAAGCAAAGCCAGCATTCATAGAGGCAAAATCATACATGTTCGTAGGCTCATCAAGATCAAGGCTTACAATGAAAAACATGCCCCTTCACAATGAAGTAATAGATTTTGCCAGAAAAACAGCAGACCTTTCAGGCTATATTTTAATAGACCAGAAAAAAGAAAGCAGAGTAGCTCTTTTGGCCCAACTTAACAAAAAACATAAATCACTTCAGCAAAAAATTCCAGAAAAGAATTAGAAAGCTTTATATATTCTCCTTGCAAATAAAAATACCAATAAACAGATAAAAGAGGCTTTATGAATCCTGAAAAAGAGATAGTAAACCTTTGGCTCAGCAAAAAAGGCTTTTTCACAATAAATGACATCAATGCAGGCAAAAACAAAATCATCGGCCTAATAGCAGTAAAACTGAGCAATGGAAAACTCGAGAAAGTCCAGCACGTAGAAGTAAGCTGCTCAGTCAGCCCAGGCATAGCTGAAAAAGAAATTGAAGATTACATCAGAAAATTCTACGACAAATCCGTTACAGCCACAATAAGGCAAAAAGCAAAAAAATTCGGCCTCTTCGACACATATGAAAAAGTCCTTGTAATCTCTTCAGACAAAAAAATAAGCTCAGAAGGCATAGAAATAATAAACTTCAGGGACATTCTTCTTGAAGTAACATCCGGAATAGACAGGCAGAACTACAGGAGCCCTGCACTCAGAACAATCCAGCTTCTCAAATACCTTTTAATCTCAGACCCGGAGAGAATCTCTGATATAATATTCAAGTCAGAAGGAAACAAGCCCATGACAGGCGCATCAAGAGAGTTATTCCTGAAATCAGCGCTTAGCCACGAGCAGGCAAAAAAAATATTTGAAAAGCAGTCAAATGAAAAGCTTCTTGTGCAGCTGCTAAAATCCTCAACACTCAAAAAGCCAGAGAGGCTTGCATCTGTACTTGAGAATGAGATACTCACCGGCAGGACAAGAAAAAAATTCCTAAAATCACTGCTCTCCCAGGAAAAAATCTCAAAAGCAGGCGCAAACCTAATAATCACCAAAGGACAGAAAAGCCTCAAGCAGTATCTGAGAAAAAAGAAAACCAGCGGAGAGCAATCAAAAGCTTAATAAACCTCGGGCAATAGCAGCTTAAAAAAGCGGTGATAATTAATGGATGCATTATTTTACTTAACCTCATTTGCAGTACTCCTCATCGTCGGCATAATAGCCACAATCATTTCAGAAAAAATAAAAATACCAAACATACTAATCCTCACATTATGCGGTATAATAATCGGCCACATAAGGTATTACGGAGAGCCTATAGTCTATTTTTCCCCCACATTTCTTACAGTTGCCGGCATCTTGGCACTTGCAATGATTGTATTTGACTCAAGCTCAAGATTCAAGCTTAAGGAATTTGACACCTTTTCATTCAGGGCAATGAAGCTTGCTGCAATCTTTCTTGTAATAAACATGATAGTTATGTCAGCAGCTCTTTACTTTATCTTAGGCATAAAAAACATATTTCTTGTTACTGTTTTTTCAGCACTAATGGCAGGCACTGCAGCTGAAATTGTCCTTACAGTCACAAAGCTTAGCAAAAACCGCATCATAGAGCTCCTGAAAATTGAGTCAATACTTAACACACCCCTTATTGTTCTTATTCCCTTCATTATTCTTGACCTGATGAGAGACTATCACGTTGAAGATTTTTTCTCAAAATTCATGGAGTCATTTGGCCCCTTTCTCCAGCAGTTTGTAACAGGCATAGGCACAGGAATACTCATTGGCATAATCTTCTTCAAGATAATGAAGACAAAATACTCAGAAAAGCTCTCTCCAATTGCATTGATCTCAGCAGCACTTCTTACATACATCATCGCTGAAAACCTTAAAGGCAACGGAGTTTTGGCAGTAACAACCCTGGGGCTGTTTTTCGGCAATGTTTATGTCAGGGAGAAAGATCTGCTTTATGAATTCTCAGGGATTTTTGCCAACTCACTCCAGATAATAATATTCCTCCTCCTCGGGATAATCCTGCATTTCCCCCTTGAGCTGTGGTTTATTATGGTTTCTTTGCTGCTCTTCGCAATACATCTTCTTGTAAGGTATGCCTCAATACAGCTGTGCTTTGCAGGACTTAATTACTCATTTAAAGAAAAGCTCTTCATGGCATTGAATGTCTCAAAAGGCACAGCAGTTGCAGTAGTTGTTTTTATACTTGCAACATACGAGATACCAGAGATGGCAATAATCCTGAACCTTATAATCGCATTCATACTGTACAGCATAATTCTTTCCACAGTAGTTACTAAGTTCTCAAGCTACTTCCTTGGAGAGGATGCCAGTGATTAGGCTTGGGCCCGCAGGATCCCCCCTAAAAAGCACACTACAGGGATTAAGCCATATAAAATCCCTTGGCCTTGATGCAATGGAAGTTGAGTTTACTTACGGCGTGAGGATGAGCAATGAACTTGCCCAAAAAATTGGCGCACTCGCACAAAGCCTTGGCATACAGCTAAGTGTGCACGCCCCTTACTACATAAACTTAGCATCAGAAGACCCAGAGAAAGTGCAGGCCTCAAAAAAAAGAATAATAGAAAGCTGTGAAAGAGCCCACCACCTAAAAGCATGCTGCGCAGTATTTCATCCAGGCTTTTATGGAAAACATTCAGAGCAGGAATGCTATTCCATAATTAAGAGCCATATAAAAGACCTGAAAAAAACAATCTCAGGGAAATCATGGAAAGTCCAGCTTGCTCCGGAAACAACAGGAAAAAAGTCGCAGTTCGGCACACTTGATGAATTGCTGAGATTAA
>PWVO01000016.1 GCA_003561825.1 Candidatus Woesearchaeota archaeon
CCCCTTTTAACAAGCCCCTTGGCCTTTTTAGGGTCTTCAAGCTGCTCCACAATACATACCTTAAAGCCCCTTTTCACCAGCTTTCCAAGATAAGAGTCAAGAGCATGGTATGGAATACCTGCCAATGGCGCTCTTTTATCCCCTTTTCCTCTTGCAGTCAGAACTATGTCAAGCTCTCTTGAGACAGTTTTTGCATCCTCAAAAAAAGTCTCATAAAAGTCACCCATCCTGAAAAGAACAATGCATTCAGGGTGCTTTTCCTTTACCTCCATATACTGCCGCATTCCTGGTGTAAGATCTGGCATATTCCCCCTTCTCAGCCTAACTCAGCAGAGCTTTTTATAATTTTTGGTAAATCCCAAGAAAACTAAATCATAATCTTTGTTTCTTCAAGCTTAAGAAGCCTGTCCCATTCCTTGTCAATATTTTCCTGAAGCTCTTTTATTTCAGCTTCGTTTAGGTGCTTGAACCTGCCCTGGGCCTTTAAATACTCGCTCACAGGAACATGCTTCTGAGGCTTCCTTGAGATAGCAACTATGCCTTTCTCAATCTCATAAAGCGGAGTAACCCTTGCCTCAAATGCCATTTTTGCAATCTCAACTGTCATGCTGCTGTCAATCCTCCACCCCCTTGGGCAGGATGCATAAACCTGGATATAGGCAGGCCCCCTGAATTCAAGGCCTTTCTTAACCTTGCTAATGAAATCCATAGGAAAAGCAATATTCGCAGTTGCAACATAAGCGCCGTGAGCAGCCATAATCAAAGGCATAGGCTTCTTGTACTCGGTTTTTCCGTGCACCTTCTTCCCGGCAGGGCTTGTAGTGGTTGCAGCAAACTTAGGTGTTGCACCAGAGCGCTGTATGCCGGTGTTCATATAAGCATTATTGTCATAGCAGACATAGCAGAAATTGTCCCCTCTTTCAGTTGCGCCTGAAAGAGCCTGAAACCCAATGTCAAAAGTGCCTCCGTCACCGCCGAAAACAAGAACATTGATCTTGTCCCTTTTGCCCATATGTTTCAATGCCCTGTCAATCCCTGATGCAATTGCAGCAGCATTTTCAAAAGCCCCGTGGATCCATGGCACTCTCCATGCAGTCTCAGGATAAGGAGTGCTGAAAACCTCAAGGCATCCAGTAGCATTAACTACTATAACCTCCTTGCCAGCAGCTTTAAGCGCATGCCTTACAGCTATTGCTGCTCCGCAGCCTGCGCATGCCCTGTGCCCAGGCGCAAAATATTCCTCTGAATCAATCTCACAAATCTTTTCTTCCATTTTTCAGTCCTTTAGCTCTATTTTCTGCTTTAAAGTCAGGCCATCCCATGTGTCATGGCCAGAACCCTGAAAATCAACCTTAAGCCTGTTGTCTGAGCTGCATTCAGGGCATTTTGTTGTCTTGTAATGAAGAAAATTCTCAAACTCCGAGTTCCACCTTCTTCCTCTTAGCATTGTGCCGCAGTAAATGCAAGACTCCTTGCTTGTAATCTCTTTTATCAAATGATGCGCTGTAATTCCAACCACCTCTTCTTAAAAAAGCCACTCTGTTCCTTTTTTGCCAATGTTCTTAATAGCCTTTTTCAGATGCGCAGGAGTAATGTCCCTCCCGCCCAATCCAGCTATATAACCCTTAATCACAGGGCCCTTTCTGCTGTAAAACAATGACCTCAATTCAGAGCATAATGCCCCTTCATATCCAAGTGAGATATTCCTGTCAATAACCGCAATCCCCTTAAGCCCTTTTGCAGCAGCAAGAATCTCTGCTGAGGGAAATGGCCTGAAAGCCTTTACTTTTATAAGCCCTGCTTTAATCCCGTTTTTTCTCAGCTCGTCAACAACAACCCTTGCAGTCCCGCAGACAGTTCCCATTGCCATAATTGCATAATCAGCATCAGATATCCTGTATCCCTCAATAAGCCCGTTGCCATAGCCCCTCTTAAAAGATTTCCTGAAATCAGAATTTGTCTTCTTGATAATAGCAGAAGACCTGAGCATTGCCTTCTGCACCTCTGACCTGAACTCCATGTAAGTGTCCGGAAACCCAATAGCCCCCATTGTAACAGGCTTCTTAGGGTCAAGAGTGTAAGCTGGCCTGAATCTCGGCAAAAATCTCTCAACCTCTTTTTTTGACGGAATTTCAACCGGCTCATAAACATGGCTCAGTGTAAAGCCGTCAAGGCATACCATTGCAGGCAGAAGCACATCCTTGTTTTCTCCAATCCTGAATCCCTGAATAACAGTGTCAAGAGCCTCCTGAGCACTTTCAACATAAAGCTGTATCCATCCAGAGTCTCTTTCAGAAACAGAATCCTGGTGGTCGTTCCAGATATTTATAGGGGCGCTCAAAGCCCTGTTTGCAACAGCCATAACAACAGGCATTCTCATCCCAGAAACAATAAAAAGAACCTCATGCATAAGAGCAAGGCCCTGAGAAGCAGTAGCAGTAAATGTCCTTACCCCAGCTGCCTGCGCTCCGAGAGCAGCAGAAATAGAGCTGTGCTCTGACTCAGTGTGAATAAGCTCTGCATTAAGCTCGCCATCATTAACAAAATCAGCAATGCGCTCAACAATAACAGTCTGGGGAGTTATAGGGTAAATAGGAATAACTCCAGGGCTGCACAGCTTAACAGCAATTGCAACAGCCTCACTTGCCTGAACAATATTTTTCATTTTTCCTCTTTCACCATCTTTATAGCCTTAAAAGGACAATGCTTAGCGCATATCCCGCATCCCTTGCAGTAATCATAATCAACAACAAACTCCCCTTTCTTATTCTTCTTAATTGCATTGTCAGGGCAGAACTGCCAGCACATCCCGCATTTTCTGCATTTTTCAGAATCAAAAACAGGCCTGAAAGACCTCCAACCCCCAGTCTTGTTCTTTACAGTAGATCCAGGCCTGTCAACCACAGATCCGACAGTAAGCCTTATCACATTTTCCTTTTTTTTCTTTTTCATCTTGTCTGGCTGTAAACCTCTGATACTGCCTTCTTATTAAGCAAAGCAATCTTCTCTCCTTTTGATTTCCCGATAAGCTCATCAACTGCCTTTAGAAGAGAGCCAAGTGATATAGTCCTAGTAATCTTTGATAGAGCGCCAAGCATAACAGTATTTACAATAGGCTTCTTAATTATTTCAAGTGCAATTGAATTTGCATCAACAGTATGTA
>PWVO01000061.1 GCA_003561825.1 Candidatus Woesearchaeota archaeon
TGAATTTAGCATGTCAATCTCGCCAACTATGCTTGCATTGAAGATGTGCTTGAGAGGAGTTTCAAAGGATGCCCTGGCTAGCACGCTGGCTTTGTCTTTTAATACGCCATAACGGGTTATTCCCTTTATTGAGCCTGAAGCGCACATTGTGTCTGCAACAAGCATAAGGTGCCTTATGTCGACATTAAGGCCTTGGTTTTGTATGACTTTGTAGACCTCGTTTATTATTGCTTTTCTTGCTGCCTCTATGCCAAATACGCTAGAAACCTCAAAGATGTCGTTTGAGGTGACTCTTGTATCATCAACAAAGCCAAGGTCAAGGACTTTTTTAAGGTTTGATCCAGAGGTTATGATGATAAACTCATCGCCTTTTTTGATTGGCAATACCTGGGTGATTCCCTTTATTCCCTGCACATAAATGCCCTTTATTTTCTCTTTTATATTGAAAAGCTTACTTATTTCCTTTTCTTTCTCATCAAGCCTTGCTGAGATGACATTGCCTTTTTTTGACATTGTAAGGTCTTTGAATCCTGATTTTATTGCCTTGTGAACGCTTTGAGGCTCGACTCCTATCTGCTCCATCTTTGACTCGTCCAATACTACATCAATCTTTGATTCTGCGATATTTACAATAAATTCTGATGCTATTTCACTAAGGAGGGTCTCTTTGATTGAAAGCGCCAGTTTCTTTATGTCTTTGCCCTGGCTGTAAGGCTTTTTTAGGAATATCTCCATCATAGGTGTTTTTATGTCTTTTCTTCCGTCAAGAATCTCAATGATTCTGGGGAGGCCCATTGTTACATTCATCTCTGCAACGCCTGCAAAATGGAATGTGTTTAGTGTCATCTGTGTTCCAGGCTCTCCAATTGATTCTGCGCTGATTAGCCCGACAGACTCGCCTGGCTCTATTCTCATGCTATTGTATTCTTCAACTGCAATTTCGAGTATTTTTTTTATTTTTGCCTCACTTACTTTTCCAGGAAGGCTGTTTTTTATGTCAGAGATAATTTTAGCTGGAAGCTTGTCCTGATATTTCTTGAATATATCCATTTTTTTCACCCTAAAACTGAGCTGATTATGCCTTTAATGTCAATTTTTCCCCCGTCTGACTTTGGAATGTCTATCTTGTCCTCGCCATACCCAAACTGTATTATTTTCCCATTTGAGTCCCTTACTGTATCATCATACTCGATTCTTATGTCCTGGAGTGCGTTTGCGAGCCTCCTGTAAAGGTATCCGGACTTTGGTGTTCTTAAGGCTGTATCCATAAGGCTGTCCCTGCCTGTCATTGAAGTAAAAAAGAACTCTTTTGGATTTAAGCCTTCTTTGAAGCCGCTTGCTATAAAGCCATGGGCTTCTGGGCCAAGGTCGCTTGCCTTAAAGCATGAAAGTGTGCGGTCATTGTAGCCCTTGTCTATTCTTTTTCCCCTCATAGCCTGCTGTCCAACGCATGCTGCCATCTGCGCAAGGTTGAGGATGTTGCCTCTTGCTCCTGAATGGGCCATTATCATCATATGGGTATCCTTGCTGGCGTAATCAGAGACTATCTTTCCTGTCTCATTTCTTGCTTTGTTAAGAAGCTCAAGGATCTTAAGCTCAAGTGTTTCTTTCAGAGTCCTGCCTGGAAATGGCTGCAGTGTTTCATCTCTGTATGTCCTGATTAAATCATCTACGTCCTGCTTTGCCTTTAAAAGAACTTCTTCAATTTTCTGTATGGCCTGGTCTGGGATGTCTGCGTCTGAGATGCCTATTGTAAAGCCTCTTTTAAGCAGGAAAGCTATTCCAAGCTTGAACATGTTTGCAATTATCTCAATTGCCTTCTCTGGACCGTACTGCTTCTGTATTCTTCTTAAGAGAAGGCCTGTGCCTCCGCCTATGTTGCTTTTGTCTATAATGCCAGAGACCAGGCTGCCGTCTTTTATTACAAGGTCTTCTGATCCTGTTTTTGATTTTGCTGTAAAGCTGAAGTCATCAGGAAGAACAACGCTGAATATCTCTTTTCCATCAAAATTGTTTTTTCTGCCAAGTTTTGAAAAGTCTTTTATGCCTGCTGAAACAAGGAGGTCAATTGCTTCTTTTCTGGAATATTTTCCGCCTGATGTCAAAAGGAAATTGCCTGAGATTCCATCCTGAATGCAGCCAATTATGCTTAGGCCGTATCTTGGGGAGATGAGCTGGGTCTGGACCATCATAAGTATCTCTGCCTCTGCCCTGGCTTCCTCTGTCTGCGGTATGTGTATGTTCATCTCGTCTCCGTCAAAGTCTGCATTGTAGGGGTGGCATACTGTAGGGTTGATTCTTAAGGTCTTGCCAGGAAGCACTCTTACCTTATGGCACATCATGGACATCCTGTGCAGTGAGGGCTGCCTGTTGAATATTGCTATGTCGCCATCCATCAGGTGCCTTTCTACTATGTAGCCAGGCTGAAGCTCTTCTATAAGCTGCTCTCTGGTGTCGTCTGTTATCTTTTTCTTTTTTCCGTCTGGCCTTGAGATATAGTTTGCGCCTGGATACTGGCCTGGGCCCTTTTCCACAAATGACTTGAGGTATTCCATGTTCCAATCTGTTATTCTTTCAGGGACTGTAAGCTTCATAGCTATTGTTTTTGGAACTCCTACTTCATTGAGCTCTATTAATGGGTCAGGGCTGATGACTGTCCTTGCCGAGAAGTTTGTTCTTTTTCCTGCAAGATTGTGCCTTATCCTGCCCTCTTTGCTCTTAATTCTTTCTGTGATTGTCTTCAGGGGATCTCCTGAACGGTGCCTTGCAGGAGGAAGCTGAGCCACATTGTTGTCAAAGAATGTTGTGACATGATACTGCAGAAGGTCCCAAAGGTCCTCAATGATTATTTCTGGGGCGCCTGCATTGATATTCTCAAAGAGCCTTTGGTTTATCCTTACTATGTCTCCCATCTTGTGGGTAAGGTCATCCTCGCTTCTTTCGCCGCTCTCTAGTGTGATTGAAGGCCTCATTGTTACCGGAGGAACAGGCATTATTGTGAGAACCATCCATTCTGGCCTCATTGCATTTGGATTTATGCCAAAAACATAGCAGTCCTCGTCAGTAATTTTCTCAAGCCTTGTCCTTATCTCAATAGGCGAGATCCTCTTTTCATTTTCAAGAAAGGTTGTAGGCTTTTCAAGTGTTATCTTGTGCTGCTTTGTCTTGCAGTACGGGCACTTGTTTATTGTCTTGAGGCCCTGGATTATCTGCTTAACTCTTGCTCTTCTTTCCTCTGGCTCGCATTCAACCTCTACGCCTCGCAGCTCGTCTATGCATTTGTCTACCTTATTTTGAGGTATAAGTATTCTTCCGCACTCGCGGCATGTGCTTCTCAGGAGGTCAAAGATAATGCCTACAAACTTTATGTGGATTACTGGCCTTGCAAGTGAGATATAGCCAAAATGGCCTGTGCACTCCTGAAGCTTGCAGCCGCATGTCTTGCATTTCAGCCCTGGGTCTATGACTCCGAGCCTTGTGTCCATAAGGCCGCCGTCAACTGGATAGCCTTCTTTGTCATACAGCTCTGGTGTGACTATCTTCGCTGAAGACATCTTCTTCACTATCCTGGGGCTCAGTATGCTAAACTTGATGCTTTCGATTTTTTTGAATACAGGTATTTCTTCGGTTTCCATTTTCCAAGGTTTCCTTTTTTAGTATTTGCTTTTCAGTATCATCTGCGGATGGATTGTGAGGGACTTAAGCTCATCGAGAAGCAGCTTAAATGCGTAGCTGAGCTCTATGAAGTTTATCTCTACATTATCTCCGCATACATGACAGTAAAGCCTGTTCCTGAACTTGTCGTGGACTGCAACCATGCCGCACTCCTCACAGACAGGGATTATTGTCCTGTCAGAGTCAAATCTCTCTTTGAGCAAGAGGGATGCGCCATGGGCGACAAATGTGTCTTTTTCCATCTCTCCCAGCCTCAGTCCGCCTTCTTTTGCCCTGCCTTCTGTAGGCTGCCTTGTGAGAAGCTGTATCGGGCCTCTTGCCCTTGCATGTATTTTGTTGGCAACCATGTGCTTGAGCTTCATATAATAAAGGTTTCCAATGTATATTTTTGCCTCAAACTGCTCCCCTGTTATTCCGTTGTACATTGTCTCAACGCCGTTTTCCCTAAAGCCTAGAGAAAGAAGCTCTTTTCTTATTCTTTCCTCTGGCTCTGCGCTGAAGATTGTGCCGTCAATATTTCTTGATGAAAGCGCGCCCACTTTGCCTCCAACAAGCTCTAGCAAGTGCGAGATTGTCATTCTTGAAGGGATTCCGTGCGGAGAGAAAATTAAATCTGGTGTAATGCCAGATGCTGAGAATGGCATGTCTGCCTGGTCAACTATGAGGCCAACTACTCCTTTCTGGCCGTGCCTTGATGTGAATTTATCTCCTATTTCTGGTATTCTCTGGTCACGGATCTTTACCTGTACGAGCCTGTTCCCTTCTGCGCTCTCTGTTATAAGGACAAAGTCAATTATTCCTTCCTCGCCATGCTTTAATGATACTGAGCTTTCACGCCTGCTGCTCGGGGCAAGGTTGTACTGGTCCATTGAGCTTAAGAATCTCGGAGGGCTTGTTTTTCCGATTATAACATCCCCTTCTGCAACTCTCGACTCTGGGGTTATAATGCCGTCATCCTCAAGAAGCCTGTAGTCTTTTTCGCTTTTGTAGCCCTTAACATCCTTGTCAGGGATGCAGACCTCATCAGTAAGGCCGCCGGAATACCTCAGCTCTTCTGCTACAGAAGGCCTGTAGTATGTTGATCTCGCAAAGCCTCTGTCAACTGAGCCTTTGTTGATAACAACTGCATCTTCTATGTTGTAGCCTTTGTAGCTCATGACTGCCACAACAATGTTCTGGCCTGAAGGGTGCTTGTTGTATTTTGAGATGTCGTGCATTATTGAGTTTACTAGGGGAGCCTGTGGATAGTGGAGCACATTTACATCCATGTCAATCCTTATTGGAAAATTCATGGTGTATAAGCCTAATGCCTGCTTCTGGTTTTTTGAGCCAATGCTTACTCTTGCACCTGGGTTGAAGTTTGCGTAAGGCACGAGAGATGTGCAAAGACCGACTATGGCCAATGGCGTTACCTCGAGATGGGTGTGTTCCTGGGTAAGCTCCTCTGGATTAAATGCTACAAAGGCATTTTCCTCTTCAGCTGCATCAAGGTATTCTATGATGCCTTCCTTAAGGATGTCTGACCATTTCATCTCATCTTTTTGCAGCTTTTTTATATGCTCATCTGTAAGAAGGGGCTTTCCGTCCTGCACAATTATGAGGGGCCTTCTTAGCCTGCCCTTGTCATCATTTATTTGTATAATATTGACTCTTTTGTCATGGAATATGTTAAGGTTGCCTGATATAGCGCCTTTTCTCCTTTTTTCCCTGACTTTTGCTGTAAATTCTTCGCAGTTATCTACAGTTCCAACATATTTTCCGTTTAAATATACTTCATTCATTTTACCTCAAGGCCTTAAGGCCAGCTGACTTAAGTGCTTTAAGAGTCTCTTCCTCTTTTGCATCCTGGGATATGCCTCCGAGAAGAGCAAGGTTCTTCTTAAGGCCGATGTTTGTTCCTTCCGGAGTCTCAACTGGGCAGAGCCTGCCTAGATGGGTGCAGTGAAGCTCTCTTGCAGCGAAGTTTTCCTGTGTTGATGAGAGAGGGCTTACAACCCTCTGAAGGTGAGACATTGTGTCTATAAAATTAAGCCTTTGTATTCTCTGGCTTACTCCTTTTCTTGCCCCTACCCAGTTTCCTGTTGCCATAGATGAGTAAATTCTTGATGTTAGGAGCTTCTCTCTGATAATTACTTTTATTGAGGGGAATTTTCCTCTTTTTACAATCCTCTGGAAGTTGTAAAGCATGTCATTTATCAGTATTCCGAGATTTACCCTAATAAGGTCTTCCATAAGGTCGCCGCTCATCTTGACTTTTTTGTTCATGTAATGGTCCTTGTCGTCAACTGGAACTTTTTTTCTTATTGCAAGGATGAATCTCTTTATTATTTTGCAAAGGTTATGGGCCTTTACAACCCTGTCTTTTTCATCAACGCCGATGTGGGGGAACAAGTACCTGTCAATTATTTCTTTTGTCCTTTCCATTCTTATTTCCCTTGACTGGGTTATGCCTGACTTCTTTGCAATATAGTCTATTGCGTCCTCCTGGGTCTTTACCTGGAGCGCATCATAGAAGTTTACAAGCATCTCATCATAACTCTCGTCTGAGATTGCTTTCATTATTTCCTCGTCTTTTAGAATGCCGAGAGCTTTTATAAGGACTACAACAGGCACTCTCCTTATTCTTGTAAAGCTGAGATAGATTAAGCCGTCTTTTGTTCTTTCAATTGTGTGGGGGATTTTGAATGCCCCTCTTTCTGAAAAGATTTTGCCAGTGTATTCGCTTGTGCCTGTGTCTGACCTTTCTATCAAAAGCCTGTTTGAAGCAAGATCCTCTATGTTTACAAGCACTTTTTCGCTTCCGTTTATGATAAAGTATCCCCCTGGATCATAAGGGTCTTCGCCATTTTCAATAAGGCCAAGCCTGTCAAGCTTGCTCAAATGGCAGTATTTTGACTTGACCATTATAGGAAGATTTCCTATCTGGGCCTTTGCTGACTCTCTTTTCTGGCCGTTTATGTGGGCTGAAACCTCTACAAACATGGGAGCTGCATAGGTAAGCTTTCTTATTCTGGCTTCTGGAGGGTAGATGTCCCTTTTTGACCCGTCTGCCTCTGTTATTTCTGGCTTTGTTATCCATATCTTGTCAAACCTAATCTTGTATGTCTCAACGTTCTGGGGTATGATTGTTGGCTCTACTTCCCTGTTTTCTTCAAGGATGCTCTGAAGGCTTATATCTACAAAATTATTAAAAGAGTCTATGTCTGAAACTATAATGCTGTTCTCCTGAAAGAACTTCTGGATTAATATTTTAGATGCTTTATCCATTTATAACAACCCTATAATATATTGATTTTCCTGCCGTGGGGCTGTCTCTAACAACTTTTATTATGTCCCCTATTTTGACATTCAGCTTTTGTATTGCTGGGTCTGTTGCAAGTATCTTGGGCAATTCTGAGATGTCAATATTGTATTCTTCAAGAAGCTGGTTTGTCTCTGACTTGGTAAGCTTGGAATGCTCTGGAACAAGCAGGTTTTTTGTTGGATCAAAACTTTTCATTTGTGCACACTCTCGAATTTAAGGTTTATGGGCCGGACGAGACTCTCGTTGCGGAATTTCGAACTCGCGACCACCTGATTTCTTTCAAACTCTGAAAGCATTTGCTTCCACTGTGTTAAAAGTCAGATGCTCTACCAGGCTGAGCTACCGGCCCAAAAACACGCCCTGGCCGGGATTTTCAGCTTTTAATCTTTTGAACCCGAGTCGAAGCCTCGACAGGGCTTCATGATAGCCAGGCTACACCACCAGGGCAGGTTTGTCCCAATAAAAGGGGATTATCCTTCTAAATCTTTTAAGCAGCCTTATACGGCCTTAAAAAGACGAAAGAAGGACTTTAAACCATGGGCATATGTCATTTTTTTTGCTTTATAAAGCTTTCGCAGTTATTTGATAAGATTGGTTTATCAATTAAAATCTTATTCCCTCTAGTCTTCCTTGTCTGCTATTAGTTTTTCTATAACAGGGCTTCCAAAGAATGCCGACTCATATTGGCCAAGCGGGACAATAAATCCGTCTTTATTTTCAAAGTAGACAAAGAAATCTTGCTCTATGCCCCATTTTTCCCTTAATGAGTTATAGAATGACTCGCCAATACCTTCTGGTTTCACTGTATTATCATGGAGATATAAAAGGAGTTCATCATCAACAAATACTCCATCAACAAGACCTATGCCTCCCATTTCAGGAGGGGAAGCTAATAATGCCTGAAGGTTTTCAGCTTCAGAGATAAGCTGCCCGGAATAGTCTATTGAGCATCCCCGATAAAATAATGTGAAAAAAAGTATAATTGCTGACAAAAATATTCCTATGCTTATCATTGAATCGAGGGACCATATCTGGGATTTTCTTTTTTTCATTTCAATCCTCACCACAATCATTCAGGCAAATCACTCCCTGCCTTTTTTCTATTTTATTTTCTCCTTTATAAATTTCCCCTCTAACATTTATAGGAATTATTCTAACAGACTGATGTTTTCTGTGGTAATCAACATATTCTGCAATAATCTCTCCGTATTTTTCCTCGTCTTCTATTTGATCTTGGCCTACTATTCTTATATTATAATCCAAGCCGTTTATTCTCTGCGGAAGATAAAAGATCCTATTGTATCCATCTTCAACTGAATGCGCGAGCATAATCTCTGCGCGGGCAATATTGTTTATCTCATCAATACGGAATAATTCTTTTTCTGTTTCTATCTCTGAGAGCCTGTAAAACAGCCCTGCAATCATCACATTAAACACAAGGAACATAAATCCAAGGAGCAAAACAAGTTCAACAGATGACTGGGCTTTTTTCATGTTTGATTTAAAAGGATTCTTTAAGTTAAGCATTTGTCTTAAGCCTTTAAAATCTTTTTAAAGGCCTGTTTTTGTGTTTTTGATTTATAAAAAAGAAAAAAAGAAATTATCTTAAGAATCATAAACTCTTGCCATTAATTCTCCTGTCATCTGATGCGAGAAAGCTATACATTCATCTTGAATATGATACTGGTCTGAACAATAAGTCATCCTAAAATTGAATTTTGTGTTGCCCCTTGGTTGAGAAATAGAAGGACAATCCAGAGTCAATATTCCAGAAGCACCATTGGGCAATACAAAGCCAGGAACATCATGCCCATATCCTCCTGGTTCCGACAAATCTCCATCTAAAATAACACACTCTTGTGTAATAGCAACACCAGTAACCTCAACACCTGTTATAACAATTCCTCTCCCCATACCATTCTGTATTCTTAAGGTTATTGTGCCTGTGTCAGATCTTACATTATGGTCCTCACAATAAAGCCCTATGGGAAGTGTGCACTTCTCTGGGAGAAGACTCTCTGGGTTTAATACTCCAAAATATGCTAATGCACCGATAACAACGAGAACAACTAAGATTGCCCAGCCATAGGTCATTAAGAACTCCATAGCTGCCTGGCCTCTTTTTTTACAAATCATGTTCAATACCTCCTTTTTAACTGTAAAACAGATTAAATACTATACTTAATAACTCTTATATAAATCTTTCGATTAAAATTGCAGGAAATTTAAGGAAAAGGTTTTTAAAGGAAGTGCTTTTTCCAAAGCTTTGCAGGATGTGGGCAGTTGCTTGCCTGAACTGATTTAATTAATAATAACGGAGGCTAAAATGAGTTTGTATAAGCATATCAGAAAGATTTGGGAAAGGCCAAAGAAGAATCTTAAGGATATCTGGTCGCAAAGGCTGATTGAGTGGAGGAAAGAGCCTGTAACCCTGAGGATTGAGAGGCCTACAAGGATTGACAGGGCAAGGTCACTTGGATATAGGGCAAAGCAGGGCTATATTGTTGTGAGGCAGAGAGTTCTCAGGGGAGGAAGGCAGAGGCCTGACATTAAAGGCGGAAGAAGGCCTAAGCACAATACTCAAAGAAAGGTGCTGCATAAGAATTACCAGCAGATTGCTGAAGAAAAGGCAAACCGGAAGTTCAAGAACTGTGAAGTGCTAAATTCTTATTTTGTTGCAAAAGACGGCAGGTTTTACTGGTATGAGGTTATTCTTGTTGACAAGGAGCACCCTTCTATAAAAGCAGATAAGAGAATCAGCTGGATAAATGACAAGCAGCATGCAAGGAGAGCTTTCAGGGGTCTTACTTCATCAGCAAGGAAGGCAAGAGGCCTAAGGAACAAGGGCAAAGGCGCTGAAAAGGCAAGGCCATCAAGAAGATCCAACCTTAGAAAGATTTAAGCCTGAGCAACCAAGAAATTTTTTGTTTTATTAATATTCTTATTGGAATTTTTTTATCAAGAAAGTTTTTATAATAATAATATTTCTCCTCACGAAGTTTTTAATAAAAGGAGGAAAAATGAAAGAAGAAAGCTATCTTTTTACATCAGAAAGCATTACTGAAGGACACCCTGACAAGATTTGCGACCAGATATCTGATGCATTTCTTGACGCTGTTTTTGCAGATGATCCTGACGGCAGGGTTGCTGTTGAGACTATGGTTTCAACTGGGCTTGTTATTGTGGCTGGCGAGGTTACAACAAAGACTTATGTTGATGTGCAGAAGATTGTAAGGGACACTATAAAGGAGATTGGGTATACCAAGCCGGAATATGGGTTTGACTACGAGGCTGTTGGTGTCTTGAGCTCTATACATGAGCAAAGCCCCGACATTGCCTTGGGTGTTGACGAGAAGAATGAGCATGAGCTCGGTGCAGGAGACCAAGGGATGATGTTTGGGTTTGCAACTAATGAAACAAAGGAGCTTATGCCTTTGCCTATTGTTCTTGCACACAAGCTTTGCATGAGGCTGTCTGAGGTAAGAAAAAGAAAGGTCATAGGGTATTTGAGGCCTGACGGGAAATCACAGGTCACTGTCGAGTATTCCAACGGGAGGCCAAAAAGGATTACTACTGTTGTTATTGCTGCACAGCATGACCCTGATATAAGCCAGTCTCAGATAAGAAAAGATATTATAGAGCAGGTGATAAACCCTGTTTGCTCTGATTATCTGGCTTCTGACACAAAAATATATGTTAATTCAACTGGCCGCTTTGTTATTGGCGGGCCTCCGAGCGATACAGGGGTTACTGGCAGGAAGATAATCTGCGATACTTACGGAGGGCAGGGATCACACGGAGGCGGATGCTTTTCAGGCAAAGACCCTACTAAGGTTGACAGGTCTGCTTCTTATATGTCCAGGTATGTTGCTAAAAATATTGTCGCTGCGGGTCTTGCTGACAAGTGCGAGATCCAGGTATCTTACAGCATTGGGATTGCTGAGCCTGTGTCAATTTTCCTGGACACTTTCGGGACAAACAAGATTTCTGAGAGCAAGATTATTGGGCTTATCAAAAAGCATTTCAGCTTTAAGCCTGCTGACATTATCAGGACTCTTAAGCTAAGAAGGCCTATTTACAGGAAGACTGCTGCTTACGGCCACTTTGGAAGGAATGATCCGGACTTTACATGGGAGAAGACTGACAAAGCTGATGCTTTAAGGAAAGACGCGGACATTTAGAAATTATTTCTGTTTTTTAATTTTTTTATTAATAATTTTGTTAAGAGATTTAATTGATAAAAAAAAGAAAAAGAAAGTTATTTTACCGGCTTTTGGTTACTGCAAATAATTCCTTAACTGCAACAACTGCTGCTGCTGGCCCGATAAAGACAGTTATAAGCCCAAAAAATGCACTTAGCATTTCACCCAAAGGCAGCCTTTCTACTATTGATGCCAGGGACTGGAATGTAACTAAGAATGCTATTGAAGCGAGCAAGAAAGGCATAACCTGTTTCTCAGTTACATTCAAAAAACCTACTATAAGGCCCAGCAATGCAAGCAAATAAAAAGACCATGCCGGAACTGTCTCTGCTCCCAGAATTGCAATGATTATTGCAACTATCAGGCCTACAATAAAGGCCCACGCACCTATAAAACCTTTCATTTAATACACCCCCTTTTTTTAATAATATTTTATTCTATAATTTTAGGATATAAAAAGTTTTCTTTTTTTAATGTTTAGAATTTGTAAATGAATTTCACAGAAAGGTTATGAAGACTTATCACAAAAAAAAGTTATTCTTTGTATATGCCAAGAAGCTTACCAAAGCATATCTCATGAAAATTAAAATATGCTTGTGATATGCTGCTGTAAGTTTGGGAAATAACAACTGGTTTTCCTGGAATTGGCTTAAGGCATATGTAACATGACGGAGGCTTTTTTGTTTTTTCAAGATGTTGCCTAAAAAAAGTCTCGTATCTTTCTTCGTGTGTGTCTTCATCTATTATGCTTATTTCGAGAAGACTCA
>PWVO01000133.1 GCA_003561825.1 Candidatus Woesearchaeota archaeon
GACTTGGAGGAATTATTAAGTAATTATTACCCAAATAAAAGCAAAGATAAAAAAAAATTAAAAGAAGAAGTTGAAAATGATCCCCAATCTATTAGAGATGCAGTTTTAGATAAGAATAATCCTGTGCCTGTTGAAGAAGCAAGAAGGATTTATGATGAAAAAAATCTTCTTGTACAAAAAGGGGAGTGGATTCATCTTTTAGCTTTTGATAAAACAGAATCAAAAAATCCTGAATGGTCTCCCGGAAAAAGTTTGATGAGGTATTTTGGCCCAAGTATTTATCAGAAAAATTCTTGGCTTGATTCTCTTTGCAAATCTGCAGAAGATGGAGAGTCAGAAATATTAGATAAAAATTTAAGATTTACAAAAGGTAAATATAAAGGAAAAGAAATAAAAGACCTAGGAGTTAAAGAGATAGATTCTTTATATCGGAAATTTTTAGACAAGAAATATAAAGAAGGCAAAATCGGCAAGACACACGAAGTTTCTCAATCAATAGAAGAATATAATTCTACTCAAGAAGAAAAGAAGATTCTAGATAAAGGAAGGCCTATTAGACATAGACACTGGGAGGTTAAAAAAATGTATTGGCATGAACAGAAAGCATTGGCTAAAATATATAAAAAGACAAAATTGCCTTAAGAAATAAATCATCAGATACCTAGGGATTTTATTAATTCATTACTCTCTTTTTTTCTAAAACTTCTTCTTGTTTCGCTGTCATGCAGCTGATCAAGAGCCAAAAGAACAGAAACTAAAGTCCTTTTTTGATCATAAGTCTCTGGGTATCCGCTAAGAGCATCATGAAATTCTTCTTTAATCTTTTTTGCTTCATTATAAACTGATAAGACATTTATTTTTCTATAAACATAATCTCTTAGAATCTTTTCCAATCTTATCATCAAATTTATCTCAACAAAAGCCCTGTATCCCTCAGGGAAGATATCCATCATCTCCTCTCTAAAGTCTTTTAAAATATTTTTTGTATTGTAGCCCTTTTTTTCAGTATCTGATAATGCAGAAAAGTGTATGCTTGCTTTTTTATCAAAAAAATCTCTTTTTTCTCCATTACTAAGCCCTGAATAACCTTTCCCTTCTATTTCTTCGGGTTTAGCCAAGCTAAGAAATTTCTCGTAATCAAGACCTAAATTATTTTTAAAGAAGGTATTTGCACTTTTTCTGTATATATTAAAAAGCTCTTTCTCATTCAAGGATGATTCTTTAAATGAATCTATTTCTGCATGCAATCTTTTTATGTATGCATCCAAAAAAGGGATTTTAGAGTACTTTTTATTTAAAGTCTTTTCTTTCTTAAAGATTTTTTCAATTTTGTTTTGACTATTATGATTTGATTTACAATCCATGCATTTATATTCAAGATTATTGCCACTAAAATGATTTTCAAAGGTCATGCTTCTTTAGATTGATTCTTATTTTATAAACTTTTCTTTTTTACTATCCTTTGGTTATAACATCCTCTCTGCAAAAATTTTAATTCAAAAAAATTCTTCCAGTCTATGACTGGTTGGTTTTCTTAGTGAATCTTTCCCGGGCCGTAGAATTTTTGTATATCTCTGCTAAAAACTCAATCTTTTTATATTAATTATCAAAAGCCATTTATTATCAGAAAAGCTGCATTTAGATTATGCTAAGCAAAGGGGGGAAAATGGACCAAAAAGAGAATTATTGCATTAAGGACATGGGCCTTGCAAAAACCGGGGAGCTGAACATAGAGTATGCAGAAAAAGACATGCAGGCCCTTCTTAAGATAAGGCAGGGCTTTGAGAAAGAAAAGCCATTAAAGGGAATAAGAATAGGCATTGCCCTGCACATAACAAAAGAAACAGCAGCCTTGGTAAGAACACTTAGGGCAGGCGGGGCAGATATAGCAATATGCTCATGCAATCCCCTAAGCACGCAGGATGATGTTGCTGCTGCTCTTGCAGCCCAGGGCTTCAGGGTTTACGGCTACAAAGGCGAAACCACAGACGATTATTACAGATTCCTGAAAAAAGTAATTGAATTCAGGCCCCAGATAACAATTGACGACGGCTGCGACCTTGTAAGCGAAATACACAAAAGCCATCCTGAGCTTATTCCTGAAATTATCGGAGGCTGCGAGGAAACAACAACAGGCGTAATAAGGCTAAGGGCAATGGAAAAAGACAATGCCCTTAAGTACCCTATGGTTGCTGTAAATGACAATCTTACAAAGCATCTTGTTGACAATTACTACGGCACAGGCCAGAGCACAATTGACGGAATTCTCAGAGCATCTAACATTCTCCTTGCAGGAAAAACAGTTGTTGTTGCCGGATACGGAGACTGCGGAAAGGGAATTGCACTGAGGGCTTCAGGAATGGGAGCAAAAGTTATTGTAACAGAAATAAACCCATTCAGGGCAATGAAAGCTGCTCTTGACGGATTTAGGGTAATGCCAATGGAGGATGCTGCTGCTCTTGGCCATGTTTTCATCACAGCAACAGGCAATATAAATGTTATAACACTAAGCCACATGCAAAACATGAAGTCAGGTGCAATTGTTGCAAACTCAGGGCATTTTGATGTTGAGATAGACCTTAAGTCACTTAAACAGAGCGCAGACTCAGAAAGAAAAATAAGGCCTTTCCTTGACGAGTACATCCTTTCCGGGAAATCAGTCTATGTTGCCGGAGAAGGCAGGCTTGTAAACCTTGCAGCAGCAGAGGGGCACCCGTCAGCAGTAATGAGCCTTTCTTTTTGCGGCCAGGCTCTTGCAGCAGAGTTTCTTGTGAAAAACAAGGGAAAGCTTCCAAAAAAAGTGATTACACTGCCAGAGGAGATTGATGAAAAAATCTCTGTAATCCAGCTAGAGGCAATGGGCATCAGGATTGACAGTCTCACAGAGCAGCAGAAGAAATACCTCAGCTCATGGGAGGAGGGGACTTAAAATAATCTTTTTTTCTTATGTCTTTAACCTTGCCTTGGCTTATAATATAGCTCAATTCATTAAATTTCATGAATAATGCGCTTTTGTGCATTGAAGAAAAATAAAGCATTGCCTTTGACTTAGTGCCTATCTCAGGAGGCTGGCCTGCAGGATAGCCAGTTTTTTCAATAAGCTCAATGTCGTCTTCTGCATTAAACCTTTCATAA
>PWVO01000112.1 GCA_003561825.1 Candidatus Woesearchaeota archaeon
AATAGAATCTTCATTATACGAGCCTTCAGAAGACAGAAGACTAACCGCAGTTGACAGAGGGCTTGATGTAATGCTTGAGGGGACATATGAAAAAATGCTCCACTACGCCCATAACCTTCAGTCTCCTATACAGTCCCTGCACATGTTTGGAGTAATTATGCCCCTTCTCGGGCTGGTAATACTTCCGCTAATGGTAAGCTTCATGGAAGGCATTGAGTGGTACCATATTGCTGCAATGTACAATTTTGTTCTTCCCATCGGCCTTTACTTTATGGGCAAGATGATACTTTCAAAAAGGCCCACAGGCTACGGAGAGTCAGATATCTCTCAGGAAAATCCTGAAATAAGAAAATACCGCAATGTTATAGTCAAGATTGGAAAATCAGAGTTAAGAATAAACCCAATTTTTATTGCCTTAACTTTAGGAATAATCTTTTTTTTGATATCTATTAGCCCCATAATAATACATGCAGCAGACCCTGCTTTTGATGCAGACATTCTCCTTTTCAAATTTCTTGATTACAGGGAAAGCACAGAAAATCCCGGGGTGATTATTGGCCCTTATGGATTGGGGGCAGCAGCTCTGAGCTTGTTTTTGCCACTGGCAATAGGTTTAGGAGTGGGAATATATTATAAGCTCAGGACAAAAAATGTCCTTAAGATAAGAGAAGATGCAAAGCAGCTTGAAAATGAATTTGCTTCAGCTTTATTTCAGCTTGGAAACAGGCTTGGTGACGGCCTGCCTGCAGAAGTTGCATTCGGGAGGGTTGCAGAGGTTGTCAAGGAAACAAAATCAGGCAGCTTTTTTAGTTTTGTCAGCATGAACATTACAAGAAGAGGAATGAGTGTTGAAGACGCGATCTTTGATGAAAAAACAGGCGCAATACTTTTCTTTCCTTCAAGCATCATAAAAAGCTCCATGAAAGTTCTTGTCCAGAGCATAAGAAAAGGACCAATGGTAGCTGCCCAGACATTGGTTAATGTCTCAAGGTACATAAAAGAGATCCACAGGGTAAATGAGAGGCTCAGGGACCTTCTCGCAGATGTAATCTCATCAATGAAGTCTCAGATATCATTTATGGCTCCGGGCATTGCAGGAGTGGTGGTTGGAATAACATCAATGATAACTACAATCGTCGGCAGACTTTCAGAAACAATGGCAGAGGTTGTTGGAGAAGGCGGGGTAACAGCAGGAGTGCCAACCAGTATTATTGGCATGTTTGGGGACGGAATCCCAACATATTTTTTCCAGATAATAGTAGGTGTCTATGTTGTCCAGTTAGTATATGTGCTTACAGTTCTTGCAAATGGCATAGAAAATGGATCAGACACACTGAATGAAAAGTATCTTTTAGGCCAGAATCTGATAAGAAGCACATTCCTTTATGTAATGGTAACCCTAATATTAACAATTATGTTTAATGCAATAGCAGTTCTTTTCATAGGCGCGGGGTTAGCAGGCTAAAGATATTTTCTTTTATAGATTTTTTAACAGATAAATCTTTTTAAGCATAGAAAAAATAATAAAATAAATGCCGGAAAAAGATACAGAGACACCTTTTTCAAAGTATTTCCCAGTAAAGCTTAGTTGCAGGAACAGCTACTTCGCCAGGGAAATATTCAGGCCAGAAATGGATTTTTTCGAAAAAGAAAATTGCCTTTATGCCTCAACAAACAATTCCTTATATCCTGTTTATAATGCAGACAGCCTTATTAAAAGCAGAGTCAATCCAAGAGGGGCAAAATCATATTTTAAAGGCATGATAGGCGAAAACCTGCTTTCAATTATACTGAAAGAGCTTGTTTCTGAGGCAAAAAAAGAATTCTCCGGCAACGGAACAAGTGTTCTTTGCGACATAATCGCAGAAGACAAAAACCATAAAGGCAAGGAGTTTGTAGTCACATGGAATGAGAAATACATCCTTAAGCACAAGTGTGAAAAAAACTTTGTAATCCTTCAGAAGAGTTTGGACAATGACCCAGTTTACACATACAGCCAGCAGAAGCACGGCATATTTGCAACAGAAATAGACGGATTGGCTTATTTTATCAGCACAAAAAAACAAAACAGCCAGTGCATGAAAACACTTCTTGTAGGAGAATCAAAGACAACTCACAGCGAAGCATACCTGAAAAGGTGCTTGCGGCAGAAAAGCAGGAAATCAGATACAGCAACACTTGCAGAGAAAATATTCATCCCTCTTTCTTCACTTTTTAAGGAGCATGATTTTATCTATGTTTTTCTTGGCAACGAGAGTTTACTATGGAACACAAACAGAAAAAAAGTAAATGGCATAATGTCGGGCCTTATCGATGACCTGCGCAGAATAAATGTCAGCACAATTTTAGTGCCCATCCCCCAAATGCCCCAAAAAATAAGAGTCTACTCAGAGAAAATATTTGAGAAGTTCATAGAAGAAAAAAGAAAATAGGGACTTTGTCTATTAATCAAAAATGCGCAGACCGGGATTCGAACCCGGATATACGGCTTGGAAGGCCGCAGTCATAGCCATTAGACCACCTGCGCTCAGACCCATGGTTTAAGTGTTCAGTATAAATAATTTACTGAAAAATTCAATTAAAAAATTAATATCAGCAAAAAGATAAAATGCCCCCACCGGGGATTGAACCCGGGCCTTGACCTTTCAGCATGCATCCGCAGGGTCAAATCCTATCCACTAGACTATGAGGGCATAAATATTGCTTAACACATTCCTTTATTAAATCTTTCTAATAATCCATCAGGCTTATCTGCCCCTTCCTCTTATTAACCTTGGCCTTCTTAGGCTTTTCTCCAACCTGCTCCTTAACATCAACTGCTGTCTTTGCTCCGAGAATCTGAACAAGAGAAGTCAAGTCGCACCTTTTCACATCACCTATTGTTTTAACATTATTGGAAAAAAGCTTCCTTGCCCTCACCCTTCCTATGCCCTTCAGCTTAAGCAGGGGAATCAGCTCTTCTTTCACTCCATGCTTCATCCTTATCCTCAAAAAAGCAATATCCTTTACAACATCCCTTAGCTTAAGCAGCTTGCATATCTCTTCAGCAGAATATAAAACCCAGTCAGCAGTCTCAATCTTAGCCCTTATCTCGCCGGGCCTTACCCTGTACT
>PWVO01000067.1 GCA_003561825.1 Candidatus Woesearchaeota archaeon
AAAAAAGGCTCCAAAAATACGGCCCTAACCAGCTAAAGAAAAAAAAGCCCGAAAACCCATTCTTCATATTTGCCAGGCAGTTCACAAGCCCCCTCATCTACATACTCCTGATAGGCCTCACATTCACAATAGTCATAGGAGAATTCACAGATGCAATAATAATCTCAGCAGTAATAATAATCAACTCAATTCTAGGCTTTTCACAGGAATACAAAGCAGAAAAATCAATACAGGCACTGAAAAAGCTCCAGACACAGCACGCAGTAGTAATAAGAGAAGGGCATGAAAAAGAAATAGACGCAAAGCTTCTCGTGCCAGGAGACATAATCATCCTTGAACAAGGCTCAAAAATACCAGCAGACTCAAGGCTCATAGAAGTATTCAGCCTTGAAACACACGAGTCAGCACTCACAGGAGAGTCATCCTCAGTGCAGAAGACAGCATCAAAAATAAGCCCAGAAAAGCCCCTTGCAGACCAGCTTAACATGGCATTCTCAGGCACATCAGTAACAAAAGGCAGGGCAATAGCAGTTGTAACTGCAACAGGAATGAGCACAGAAATAGGGAGCATAGCAGACATGATGCAGGATTATCACCAGGAAAAAACACCCCTGCAGAAATCAATAAGCCAGTTCAGCACATACCTCGGCATAGCAGTCATCTCAATATGCCTCATTGTTTTTCTCATAGGCATCATCAGAGGCTACAGCCTCTCAGTAATGTTCATGTCAGCAATAGCACTTGCAGTAGCAGCAATCCCAGAAGGCCTGCCTGCAGTAGTCACAATAACACTTGCTCTTGGAGTAACAAAGCTCCTGAAAAGAAAAGCCCTAATAAGAAAGCTCCATTCAGTAGAGACACTTGGCTGCACAAACATCATCTGCACAGACAAGACAGGCACAATAACACAAGACCAGATGACAGTAACAGAGATATACACAAACAGCAAAAAAATAAGAGTAACAGGCCAGGGCCATTCATTAAAAGGCCATTTTCTTGACTCAAAGCCAGAAGACTACCAGCTTCTCCTTAGCTCAGCAGTGCTCTGCAATAACGCAGTTCTTGAAAATGAAAACCATCTGGGAGATCCAACAGAGATAGCAATACTAGTCTGCGGAGCAAAAGCAGGCCTGCTCAGAGAAAACCTTGAGCACGAGTCCCCAAGAGAATACGAATACCCATTTGATTCAGAAACAAAATCCATGACAACAATAAACAGGCATGGCAGCAGCCTTTTTGCATACACAAAAGGCTCCCCATTAAAAATACTCAACAAATGCACAGGATACTATGAAAACGGCAAGACAATATCGCTCAATCCCCAAAAAAGAAAACAGCTTCTTGAGATAAACAAAGAAATGGCCTCAAGAGCAATGAGAGTCCTTGCAGTAGCCTACAAAAAAGCAGAATCAGCAAAGCAGAACAGGCAAAGCCTGGAAAAAGAAATGGTCTTCCTCGGCTTTATCGGAATGATTGACCCTCCGAGAGAAGAAATAAAGCAGTCAATAGAGACATGCAGAAAAGCAGGAATAAGAACAATAATGCTCACAGGAGATCAGCCCGCAACAGCAAAAGCAATAGGCATGCAGATAGGCCTTATAGACCAAAGAAGCAGAGTAGTCTCAGGAAATGAGCTTAGCAGTGTTTCAGACAAAGAGCTTGACAAAATAGTCAGTGAAACAAATATCTTTGCGAGAATCTCTCCAAAAGACAAAATAAGAATAGTAGACTCACTCAAAAAGCAGGGCAATGTAGTTGCAATGACAGGCGACGGAGTAAATGATGTCCCGGCCCTAAAAAAAGCAGACATAGGCATAGCAATGGGCATCACAGGAACAGATGTCTCAAAAGAGGCATCAGACATGATACTCCTTGACGACAACTTTGCAACAATAGTCTCAGCAGTAGAGCATGGAAGGACAATATACAGCAACATAAAAAAAGCAATAATCTATCTGCTATCCTCAAACCTCGGCGAGATACTTGTAATACTCTTTGGCATGATAATAGGCCTGCCCCTGCCACTTCTTGCAATACACATCCTCTGGATAAACCTTGCAACAGACGGCTTCCCGGCACTTGCCCTAAGCGTAGAGCCCTCAGAGCCAGGCATAATGGAGCAGGAACCCAGAAAAAAATCAGGCAAGCTGCTTTCCAGGCCAACAATCTCAAGAATGGCATTTGTAGGCATAATAATGTGCATAGGCACTTTGCTTTTATTCTCAGCAGGCCTCGCCTCAAAACAGGAAATAAGCACTGAGATAAAAGAAGGAGAGCACACTGAGCAATGGTCATACTACGGATCATACACAGAATTTTCAAGCATGCATCAAGCCTCGCCCCAGGAGCATGCTTATCAGAAAAAAGAAGAGCTCCTCAAATATCCGAGAACACTTGCATTCATGGTGCTTGTAATGTTCCAGCTTTTCAACGTAATAAACTGCAGGTTAGTGAAGCATTCAGCATTCAGGATAGGCTTTCTCACAAACAAATACATGATAGCAGCAATAGCCTTTTCAGCAATGCTTCAGCTGGCCATCCTTTACACACCACTGGCCTCATACTTCAGCATAGTTCCATTAACCCTTTTGGACTGGGCCTATGTAATCCTAGTCTCAAGCACAGTCCTCATCCTAGTAGAAATCCTAAAGCTAGTCTCAAGGCTAAAAGAGAACAAAGAAATTATTGATGTCTGCTTTTGTAATCATTAATTCTGTTTTCTAATTCACTGCTGTTATTTTTAATTTCATTAGGAGACATATTCTTTCTCTCTCTATACAGACTTTCCAGAAGAAACACAGCAAGGATGCCTCCAGCAATTGTCGTCTCATATTCGCTTTTCATTAAACTATCAATACAAGCATAGCCTGAAAGAAATGCAAGGCAATGCCCTGCATACTGCTTTTTTTTCCCTGTAAATGGCTTAAATTTCATTTTTATTTTTCTGCCATTCTAAGTTTATAAATTTTGCTATCCTCCAATGATTAAATCTTTCTCTCAGAAATTTCAATACTCCAAAACCTCCAATATTTAAATAATAGGCCAACAATACCTTAAATATGCCCAACAAAACAAATGAGGAAAAATACTTTGAAGAGCTAA
>PWVO01000222.1 GCA_003561825.1 Candidatus Woesearchaeota archaeon
GCAGTTTACGGATTTTTTCTTTCTGCGTTAATTAATATCTTTGGATATATTAAAATAATGCCGCTTATATCAACAACAGTGAAAATCTTATTTTTTATATTTATATTATTAGTTCTCTGGGATTTTCTGGCATATTTAAAGCAAAAAAAGAACCTATTCAAAAGTCCAAAAAGCAGAGCAATGCAATTTTTTAGTAAACTCATAAGCAGACAAACACCAATCCCAATAGCAGCAGCAATCATGGCCCTTATTGCTGTGGGAATAACATTAATTGAGCTCCCTTGCACTTCAGGCCTTCCTATGATCTGGACATCGGCCTTTTCCCAGCATGGTCTTTCATTTCCATTTTTCATAATTTACCTGCTTTTATACCTTATTATATATATGATTGCAGAAATAGTTCTCTTAATAATTATACTGATAATATTTAAGATTATTAATCGTTATAAGAAGAAATAATCTCTAAATCTTAAAATCCTCTAAACTTTGGGTTTTACTCATAACATATCTATTTTTCAGACATAAAATCAAAATTTTAGATTTCGAAATCTTTTTATATCTGCTTTATAAAAGAAAAAAGATATGGATTCCAGAAACAACCTAATTAACTTTGTTATAGCAATAAGCATTATAATGGGATTTCTTTTCATATCAACTTTTTTAGTGTACTATGTAAGAGAGAAATATGGTGCAGAAGATGAATGCAGATGCACACTTCCACTTTCTATATTGGTTATACTCCTTTCATCATTTGGCGTATTAGTGGGAACATTCACATACTACTTTCTTGACCGCTCAATTCTCAGGAGAAAAGAAAAGCCGGATGGAATTGAAAAAACCCTTGATTTCCTTGAAAATGAAGAAAAACAGATTCTTAAGAAAATAATTGAAAACAATGGCCAAATCTCGCAAAATAAGCTTTCATCAGCCTTAGGTATCGACTCTGTCAAAGTATTCCGCAGGCTTAGCTCAATGGAGAAGAAAGGCATAATAGAAAAGCAGAAAAACGGCATGACAAACACTGTTATGCTTAAAGACAGCCTTAAAAAGCTTTTTTTACACTAAATAGTTCTATAAAACCTTTAAAACAAAGCATTTCATTTTTTGAAATAAACATTTTTAAAGCATTTCAACAAACAAAAGCAATATAAATAACAGCTTATAACCATCTGATTATATGAAAAACCATAAAATATGCAGGACATTTGCAATAATACTGATGCTTTTCCTGAGCATTTCATTAGTTTCAGCTTCAGCAGATGATCATTGCCCTGGATCAGAGTGCCCTGAAACAATATGCATCTACCTTTTTGAGGAAGACTACGGCTGCCCAAAATGCAACTACCTGTATGTCTCTCTTGAGGAAGAGTTTGGTGACAAAGTAAACATAATTATACATAACATTAATGATGATGAGGGCAGAGAGCTTTACGAAGAATTCAAGCAAACATATAGTGTCCCATATGCTGGATTTCCTATTGCATTCATAGGAGATAGCTTTTTTGTTGGTGAAAAATTAATTGCAGATAATCTCAAATCAGAGGTCCAAAAATGTGTTGAAGAAGGCTGCCCCTGCCCAATATCCAAAATAAGGGGCATTACACCTGCAATGCCGCGCGCCGGAGATTATACTCCAGAAGGCGCAGATCAAATAGAAATCCCTGTAATAGGAGTTATTGATGTTTCTGAAATGCCATTATACCTCATGACTTTTATTGTTTCTTTTGTAGACGGATTTAACCCATGCTCACTCTGGGTTCTCGCTTTTCTATTAGGGATAGTAATATTCACCAAGTCAAGAAAAAAGGTATTTTTAGTGGGGATCACATTTCTTTTGGTCACAGCAACAGCATACGGGCTTTTTATTGTTGCTATTCTGAATGTATTTACTTATATAGCATATGATTTATGGATAAGAATAATTGTCTCATCAATTGCAGCAGTGTTTGCATTTGTAAATATTAAAGATTATTTCTGGTATAAAAAAGGCATTTCTTTTACTATATCAGACAAGCAAAAGCCCGGGCTTTTCAGCAGGATGAGAAAAATAATCTCCCTGCAGTCATCAATACCTGCAATGATCGGAGCAGTTGCAGTCATGGCCTTAGGAGTAACACTAATAGAGCTTCCATGCACAGCAGGCCTTCCTATGATATGGGCAGGCATAATTGCAACCCATGATGTCTCTTTTATGACATTTTTAAGCCTTCTTCTGCTTTACCTTTTTGTTTATCTAATGATAGAATTAGTTATTTTCCTTGCTGCAGTATTTACATTAAAGTCAAGCAGGTTTGAAGAGTCGCACGGGAGGATACTAAAGCTTATTGGGGGAATAATAATGGCCTCTCTTGCCTATGGGTTCCTGTTCATGCATAAGGCAATGAGCGAGCTTATGGGAACAATAAGGCTTTTTGGTGCAGCCTTTGGCCTGGCATTTTTAGTTTTAATAATACATAGAAAAATACTCCCAAGATTTGGGATTCTCATCGGCACTGAAGATTTAGGAGAAGAAAAAAGCAAGCAAAATTCCGAGAAGAAAAAGGAGCAAAAATCAAAAAACTCGGAGAGTAATGAAAAAAGAAAATAATTCTATTGCCTTAAAAAAAGACTTAATTAATACATCCAATCAATTTATAAAAAATGAAAAAAGAAAAAACTATGAAAAAATCTTTTATCATAATTATGTCAGTTGCATTAATCTTAGCATTAAATGGCTGCCTGAACAAAAGAGTTATAGAGGAAAGTAATGCAGTTCCTTTAACCCCTGTTCCTGGGATTTCAGAGCACATAGAAATACCTGCTGAAGAGCAGCCATCCCAGGAAGATTACCCAGAAGAAAAAATCCCTTTTAATGAAGAAATTTATGAAACAGAAAACCCAGAAGAAGATGATTTGCCTGAAAAAATCACTGAAACTTCCGGCAAGGCTGCAGTTTATTATTTCTGGGGCGACGGCTGCCCGCAGTGTACAACCCAGGGAAAGTTCCTTGACGAAATTCAGGAAAAATACCCTGAAATAGATATAAAGCGCTTTGAAACCTGGAGAAACAGGGAAAATTACCAGATATTTTTAAAAGTTGCAGA
>PWVO01000087.1 GCA_003561825.1 Candidatus Woesearchaeota archaeon
CCATAAATTCTTTCTAATTCATCTATTTCTTCAGGTTTAGGCGCAACATGGCCTAATTCATCAAGAGCTTTATCAAATATTGCCTGTATAGACAGATGGTGGTCATCTATGAACTTCATCTGTGAAGGATAAAGCCTCAGATTAGCCCTGCATATTCTTCTTTCTCGTCTTGGTAATTGTTTTACATCTTCAATTTTCATTTGTATCCCTTTTAGGTATTTTATGTACGTACAATAAGTATGTACGATGTACTATATAAATGTTTCGGTAAATTCTCAATTTTAACCAAGAATGATAAATTTATATACATTAAAAAAATGCTTATATTTGATGTAATATGGTGCAGGATATTATAAATAAAGAAAAAAGCCAGGCAAAAAGCCAAATCGTAAATAAATATAATCAGACTTCTTTAGAGCCAGAACTAAGGCCGGAATACAAAGCAAAAATCAATCAGATTATCAAAGGCAGGCATTTCTCAAGATCCAGTCTCCTTTGAGGATTATGACCATCATGATAAAATTTACAAGTAATTAATTCTAAGCACAAAAACCTCCAATATTTAAATAATAGGCCAACAATACCTTAAATATGCCCAACAAAACAAATGAGGAAAAATACTTTGAAGAGCTAATACAGCTACTAAGGCAAAAGGCCTTAACAAAACAGCAGATATCAACCCTGAAAACAAAACTCTGCAAAAAATACAAAATAGACATACCCACAGACATAAGAATACTAATCAGCGCAGGAACAAAAGACCGCGAACTCCTAAACCATCTCCAGACAAAGCCAGTAAGAACACTCTCAGGAGTTGCAGTCTGCGCAATAATGACCTCACCGAAGCCATGCCCCCACGGCCAATGCAGCATCTGCCCAGGCGGCCCATCATCAACCTTCGGCAGCACACCCCAGAGCTACACAGGAAAAGAGCCGGCAGCAAGAAGAGCAGCAAGAAACAACTATGACCCATACCTCCAGGTAATGAACAGGCTCGAGCAGTACATCATGACAGGCCACATACCAGAAAAGCTCGAGCTGATAATAATGGGAGGCACATTCCCAAGCTTCAGCCAGAAATACCAGAACAATTTCATAAAACACTCGCTTCAGGCAATGAATGACTTCTCATCCCAGTTCTTCCACAAAAAAACCCTAAACCTAAAAAAATTCAGGCAGTTCTTTGAAATGCCAGGCAACTTCAATGACCCCAAAAGAATCAGAAGAATAAAAAAAAGGCTCATAACCCTAAAACACTCCAGAAAAACAACACTCGAGCAAGAACAGAAAAAAAACGAAAAATCAAGAATAAGATGCATAGGCATGACAATTGAAACCCGCCCGGACTATGCAAAAAAGCAGCACGCACTCAAAATCCTCAGCTTCGGAGCAACAAGAGCAGAAATAGGAGTCCAGGCAACAGATGACAATCTCCTGAAAAACATAAACAGAGGCCACACAGTCAAAGACTCAATTGAAGCAACAAAAACACTAAAAGACCTTGGCTTCAAGATAAACTACCACATGATGATTGGGCTCCCAGGCTCAACACCCCAAAAAGACATAAAAGCATTTAAAAAAATATTCGAGAACCCGGATTTCAGGCCAGACATGCTCAAAATATACCCATGCATGGTAATCCCAGGCACAGAACTCCACAAGAAATGGAAAACAGGAAAATACAAGCCAATAACAACAGAACAGGCAGTAAAAACAATAAGCAAAATAAAGCCACTTGTCCCGGAATATGTAAGAATAATGAGAGTCCAGAGAGACATCCCGTCATACCTTGCAGAAGCAGGCCCGCAAAAAACAAACCTAAGGCAGTACATCCAAGAAGAATTAAAAAAATCAGGCAAAAAATGCAGATGCATAAGATGCAGAGAAATAGGCCATAACCTCCTAAGCTCCAAACTAAAAAACATAAAACTAAAAAAAACCACATACAGCGCAAGCAGCGGCCAAGAGCACTTCATAAGCATAGAAGACACAAAAAATGACGCAGTCATAGGCTTCTGCAGGCTGAGAATACCCTCCCAGCAGCTCTGCCCAGAAATAACACCAGAAACATCAATAATCAGAGAGCTGCACGTATTCGGCACCTCAGTGCAAATAGGCAAAAAAGGCAGAATCCAGCATGCAGGCTACGGCAAAAAGCTATTAGCAGAAGCAGAAAAAATCTCACTAAAAAGCAAAAAAACAAAAATAGCAATAATCTCAGGCATAGGAGCAAGAGAATACTACAGAAAACAGGGCTACAGAAAACAAGGCCCATACATGGTAAAAGCATTAAAATGACAAATGAAAACATAGAAATCAAGCCAGGCTTTGAAGAAAGATACAAAAACCTCTTAAGCAAAGATTACGAAAAATTCATAGAATACTCCCTTAAATTCATGCGAAGAAGCATAAGAGTAAACACACTTAAAATAACCTCAGAAAACCTCAAAAAAAGGCTTGAAAAAGAATGGATCCTAGAGCAAGTCCCATGGTGCAAAGAAGGCTTCTTCCTAGACCACAAAAAAGCAGAAAGAAGAGACATAGGCAACCTAATAGAGCACAGCCTGGGCTATTTTTACGTACAGGAAGCAGCATCAATGATACCTCCAATAGTACTTTCACCAGAGCCAGCAGACAAAGTCCTTGACATGTGCGCAGCCCCTGGATCAAAAACAACACAGCTCGCAGCAATAATGAAAAACAAAGGAGCAATTATCTCAAATGACATGGACTACAAAAGAATATCCCCTTTATCACTCAACCTGCAGAGAGCAGGAGCAGTAAACACAGCAATAACCCTAATGGAAGGCAGGCACTTCAAGCAGAAATTCGACAAAATACTCCTTGATGCACCCTGCTCAGGCACAGGCACAATAAGAAAAAGCCTCAAAACCCTTCAGATGTGGAACCCAAACATGGTAAAAAGAATAGCAGGAGTCCAAAGACAGCTAATCAAAACAGCATTCAGATGCCTTAATCCAGGAGGAACACTAGTATATTCAACATGCACCCTTGAGCCAGAAGAAAACGAGGCCATAATAGGCTGGCTTCTGAAAAACAGCCCAGAAGCATCACTCC
>PWVO01000146.1 GCA_003561825.1 Candidatus Woesearchaeota archaeon
CTGAAAAATGCCCTTTTCTTGAAGAGGTTTCTGGCTGGGAGATGAATTTTCTTACAGAGGACATGCAAAAAAGCTCTGGCGAGATGAGTAAAATCAAGATAGGTGAGGCTGTTAAGAAGAAGCTTATTTCAGAGTGGCACGCATACTGGCTTGCCAAGGAGCACCAGTGGTTTTGCGGCCTGGGAGCAAAGCCGGATAATTTCAGGGCAAGGCAGCACACCAAGGAGGAGCTGAGCCATTATGCCCTTGACACATGGGACCTGGAGTACAGGTTTCCTTTTGGCTGGAAGGAGCTTGAGGGATTTGCAAACAGGACAGACTTTGACTTAAAGCAGCACATGGAGCATTCTAAAAAAGATCTTAGCCTCTTTGACCAGGAAAGCAATAAAAAGATAATACCCCATGTTGTTGCTGAGCCAAGCTTAGGTGTTGGAAGGGCTTTCCTTGTTTTTATGTTTGATGCTTATGATGATGACAAAAAAAGGGGCAATGTTGTTCTTAAGCTAAATCCAAGGCTTGCGCCTCTAAAGGCAGGTGTTTTTCCTCTTATGGGCAAGCCTGAGCTTGAATGCTTTGCAAGAGAGATCTATGATTCACTAAAGAAGAAGGCCAATGTTTATTATGACAGATCTGGCTCAATCGGAAGAAGATATGCAAGAGCTGACGAGATTGGTGTTCCTTTCTGCATTACTGTTGATTATGACTCATTAAAAGACAGCACTGTTACTTTGAGAGAAAGGGACTCTACTGGGCAGGCCAGGGTATCTGCTGAGGATCTTCCGGCCATTATCAGGCAGCTTATCGAAGAAGAGATTAAGTTCAGCGGCATTGGGAATAAGCAGCTTTAATTCTTTCAAATCCAAAAAATGCGAAGTATTTTTTTGATTTTAAAGGCAAAGTTTGGCCTTTATGCTAACACCAAATGCTTTAGTTTTGCCTCTTGGTCTCTATAATAATTGTTTATACTTCTGAAAAAACTCCTTAGTTGGTGGAAATAGTCTTAAATTGAAGATTTTGCTTAACGGAAGCTCTCTGCATTCTGATATCTCTGATTTATCAACTCTTATTTCACCACTTTGATATTCTGCAAGCCACCACCCTGTTTCTATATTATTAACATATGTTGTTGCTATTTTTTCAGGGATGTTAATTTCTATACCTAATTCTTCGCGAACTTCTCTTTTAACAGCATCCTCTTCACTTTTATCTGAAGGTTCTACTGAACCATGAACTATTCCCCAATAGCCCCTGTAAGGATCTTTTGATTGCTGAATCATCAAATATTTTTCGTTTTTTCTGATAACTGCAGCTATACCTTTCATACATAGCAGTATCCAATAGAGGTATAAAAATCTATTGGCTGCAGACTCTGCGGACGCAATTTTTCCACAATTCATATGGGACAAGAAACCAACAGGAATTCCCTGTGTTATATGAAAGACCCATGCTGTCAATAACTATCTTTTTCCTCTTTTTTCAAGATGCAGAAAATTTTCTTTAGATATAGGATTTTTCCAATATTTTGCTGGCATTTTCAAACTGTGGCAAATTGTTACATGAAGAGCAAAACCCTTACTGCACATTTAAATTATTCCATAAAAAAACAAAAAGATTTATATATCATTTCTGCTTTATATGGAATTATGGACCTTTCAAGATCTGATATAAAAGTGCTTATAGAGATATATTCTGGAAAGAGAAGCATCAGCATGATCTCCGCAGCTGTAGGTGCAGGCCCCAGTCAGGTTTCAGCAGTAGTCAGCAGGCTTGAAAAGAAGAAGCTATGCAGAAAGAAAAGAAATGGAAAAAGAATTGATATAGAAATGGCAGATAATTCCCTGGGGCTTGCATTTAGAAGATTAATAATTAACAGCAGGCCACTTATGATTGAAAAATTCCTATACGGAATCAGGCTCAGGATCCTGTCAAGCTGCCTTTATGAGGCTAAAACAACTGAAGAGATATCACTCATGCTTAACCTGCCAAGGAAAAGTGTTCAGAACGTAATTCCTCCGCTTTTAAACAGGCAAATCTTAAAAAGAAAAAAGCAGCATTTAATTTTTGAGAAAAAAGCATGGCCATTTTTGTTTGATTTTTTAGATGCTTGCAGAAACTTTTCCTTAAATGGCAGTGTCTTGTGGAGATTGGAGGATGAGGTGTTATTTGAAGTAAGGCAAAAAGAAGAGATAAAAGGCTCTTTAACTGGATTTTCAGCTTATGTGGACTATGGTGTTCCGGTAATTAATGTTAAGCATTGCTGCTATATGCCGAGACGCACGCTTTCAAAAACTGAGATTTTTATTCACAGTCTGCTTCAGGTGGAGGATGATGCCAGGCTGCTTGAGCTGGCAGTTGTTTTTTTCAGGAAGAATAAAATCAGGCAGAGGGATGCTGTTAAGATTGCCGCAAGATATGACCTTCGGAAAAAAATTCAGGATTTTCTGCTTGTCTTAAAAAGCAAGGATGAAAAAAATAGAAACAGAAAGCTTTCCTCTTGTTTCTAAAAAAGGCATTAAAGAAATGATGGTTTTATATGGGGCAGAATCTAAATGAAAATAGAAATCATGACTACTGACAGGATTAATGCTTTTTTTGAAGATTTAGATAAAGCTTTGGTTAAAGAGCTTAAAATCTTTCTTATAGGGGGAGGAGCAATGGCCTTAAAAGAGCTTAAGCCCGCAACAGTAGATATTGATATTGTTATAAAAACAAAAGTTGATTTTGAAGAGCTTAAAAATGGATTGCTAAAGCTTGGCTATAAGATTGATGAAGAGATACATAATGCCTGGGTTTATAAGCATGCTCTTATGGTTTTTCTTAAAAATGGCTCAAGAATTGATGTTTTTATTAAAAGCATAGCTGGCATGCTTGATTTTACAGGAGAGATGGATAAGAGGTCTGGATTATACAGAGAATATTCAAAACTTAATGTGAGGCTTAGCTCTAATGAGGATATTTTTCTTTTAAAGTCAGTGTCAGGCAGGGAAAAAGACCTTTCAGACTGCAGAACACTAATTCTTACAGGGCTGGACTGGAATTTGATAATAAAGGAATGTGTTGCACAG
>PWVO01000037.1 GCA_003561825.1 Candidatus Woesearchaeota archaeon
ACAGGAAAAGAGACACTGCCTGCAGAATTATCTTAATCTCTGTTCCGACAAATCTTCTTGGCCCTATTGTGGCAAGGCTTATTATCCAGAATAGGAATATCAGGAGATAAAGAGCCCTTGCCTGGGATATCCATTTCTTTTTCTTCCTGTTGTGCCAAAGCAATATTAGGAAAGAAACAAGGATCAATGCTGCCTGGGACACAATCATCATAATGCTCCTGTGCGGCATAAATGCTGATAGTGAAAGCACAAATGCAAGAATATTGGAAAAAACAAGAAAGGTCTTTGAGTCAAGCTTTTTCCATAAGATGCTGTATGCAAGGAATAATATGGCCAATGTGCTGAGGTAAGTCACTGCAAAGCTCACAAAAGGGATAATCTCCCGCTGGGGCATGTAAATGTCAATAAGAAGCTTTGCAGCAATAAAAAAATAAAGCATGAACCTTGATGCATATGAAAATGCCATAAGCAGAAAAGCTGCCCTGAAGTATTTTATGCCCCTGTGGCCAGTAAGCTCATAGCTCTCTTTTGTTTTATAGTAGATAAGAAGGCACAGAAGAACAATAATAACAGTGTAAATTATCTCATTAAGCATTAGCAATGGGTCAAAAAACCTGTAGAGCTGCATAGATATCATAAATTGCTTCGCATATTTAAATATATTTAACTTATATGGACTTAAGATGCACATTTTTCTTTCTCTTTGCTTATAAGCAATGGCTTATTCATGCATTACAGCAGCATAAAGCTGCAAAAACACGGAGGTAAAGAAAATGAGAAAAACAGCTTTTTTAGGCATTATAGGCCTGCTTGCTCTCAGCATGATTGCAACAGGCGCTCTTGCCAAAGGTTTTGGAGAAGGACATGGAATAAGCGACCAAGCCAGACTAGCAGTCGAGGCAAATGACTTTGATGCCTGGATGGATGCAAGGCCATATTATGAAGAGGGCTGCCCTCATGCAGATGAAAATATGCTAAGAGCCAGGTTTAATGAAGTAGTGCAGTGGCATAATGAAAGAGAAGCCTGGAGAGAGGCAAGGCATGCAGAAAGGCCTGGCAGCGGCAATGGAAGAAAACTAGGAGGCCGGCTTTAAGCCGGCTTTTTTTCTTTTTTTTAAAAGATATTCAGAAATAAATCATAAAAAAATAAAAAAATTGGGATACAATGCCTAGAAATACCCTATAATCAGAATGGTTTCTTTTTAGCGTAACATTCCCTGCAGAAAACATCTCTTCCTTCACGCGGCTTGAACGGAACTTCGCATTCTTTTCCGCACTCAGAACAGGTTGCCTTATGCATTTCTCTGGGGCCAAAATCTCGTCTTGGGCCTCCTCTGTTCGAATCTCTCATATTTTTTCCTCCTAAAGCGCACAAAAGCTGAGGCAGTTATGCGCATGAAGGCCAGAAAACCAGCTTTGTTTATAAAGCTTCTTGTTTTTTTGAAGAAAAGGGCTTTTCTGCATTACTAACTATCTCATGTAATATCTTAACTAAATCAATAGATGTTTCTGCATCTCCTGGATTTTTTTTGCTTTTTCCAGTTAAATACTCCACAGCAGACTTAAGATGCTGTTCCATTGTCCTGTCATCTATAGGGCCTTCTAGACCAATAATTCTGTTGTTTTTTAAAACAGCAACCATGCCAATGAAACGCTCAATACCCCTTATTGGCTCGCAAAGCCCTACAACTTCTGTGCTGTCTTTGCAGTTAAAGGAGAACATCCTGTACCTTGTTTCAGGGTCATCCTGAGAGATGTGTTCTTGGGGAATATCTGCCTTAGAAAGAATCTGTCTGGGATCTGAAGGATCCAGATCAAACAAATATTCTCTTATTTTTTCATTAGATAACTGGGGCTTAGGGAATGTAACCTGACCATCCATAGAAGTTGAGAGAATTACTTCAATGCCTTCCTTGGACTTATATCTAACATAACCACTGCCTTGTTTTCCAAAAACCTCAGTGTTTCCATTAGGCATTTTTACAGAAGCATCATTAATAACAGATTCTGTGACAATCCCAGGCAGATATTGTTTATCAATGCCTGAGATAAGAGAAAGCATGTGCGGAACCTCATAGCCCCAGACAAAAAGCGATGTGTCAATAAAGCGTCCCTGCGCAAAATCATTGCCTCTGTGTTTGCTCTGCTCGCAGATTATCTCCTTTGGGATAAGCCCGTGATTATTCAGGATTTCAGCAACTTTTTTAGAAATCTCTGATGATCTGTAGACTTCATTTACAACTATCTGCGGGAAATGCCTCTTGTGCTTATTTAACAAATCAATCTGATCAAGATTACATATGGGCTTCTCTAGGATTATAGATGCATAAGGATTTCTCGTAAGTATCTTATCAACCACATCATAATGGCTGTTTGTTGAAACAGCAACATCATAAAATGTAGGTTTTGCATCAATTGCATCCTCAATTGACTTGAAAACTTTAAACTCTTCCCCAGCCTTTTCTGCAAGTGATTTTTTCTCAGCTGCTTTTTCAGCATTAATGTCATAGCCGCCGATGCTTTTTACTCCTGTTTTAGAAAAAGATTTCTTATGCATGCCAAAGACTTTTCCTAATCCAAAATAAACACATGTAACCTCATTGTACACTTTAACCACAATCACCACTAAATAAGAGCAATTTTATAAATATTGCTATTTTATCATCTCTCTAATGAGGTTTGCAATAGAAAATATTAAAATGAGCAAAGCTTTAGTTTAAAAAATGGCAGCAAAAAAATCAAAAAAAGCCCTTGATAACAGGAAAATAGCCCTGGAAAGAGTAAAAACCCTTTTTAATCAGGCTGAGCTGGCTTTCAGCAGGAATGAAAAAGAGCTCTCAGACAGGTATGTAGAGCTTGCAAGAAAAATAGCCATGAAATACAATGCAAGAATCCCTTCTGAGCTTAAGAAAAGGTTCTGCAGGCACTGCTCTTGCTACCTTGTGCCTGGCCATAACTGCAGAATAAGACTTCAGCAGCAGAAGGTTGTCTATTACTGCCTTGAGTGCAAAAAATTCATGAGATTCCCATATTTAAGAGAGATAAAGCAGAAAAGAAAAGCC
>PWVO01000176.1 GCA_003561825.1 Candidatus Woesearchaeota archaeon
TGAAGGATACTGCCAAAACTATTCAATTTGATGCGCCGGATCCGGCCTATGGATTTACTGTTAAGGCCGCCGAAAACCTGGTGAAATTTGGTACTGGTGGGCAGGCACTCTATGTAGTAGATCGTACTGCCGACGGATGGGACAGAAGGCCTGCGGGGACGGATGACCTAAAACAAATTCTTGCTCTCTGTGATCAGCTAAAGCAGATTGATTTTATTACCCGACCAGTGGAATGTGATGTTCCGGAAAACCAGATGGATGTAGAAAAGGCAAGAATATTTCGGGACTACTGTTCAAAGCCAATTAATCTCGCAAATCTTTTCAAGGTAGATCGCTTAGGTGAAGTACTGCAGATTATTGGAAATCCAGCATACATTTCTTTTATCGTTTGCCTAATTTCAAGTCCTTTGGCTATGGATAGCTCTGCAGGAGATAAATTAATTGCAATTGCAGAGAAAAATCTCCCTGTAGCAATATCCAGCTGTCCCCAGGGAGGAAGCACTGCGCCATTTTCTGAGGTGGGAGAGTTACTGCAGCTCAATGCAGAGCTATTGTTTGGATTTGTGTTGGCCAATATCATTCGCCCGGGAGCTCAGGTACTGTATCGGGGGATACCCATTACTTCCAATCTTTATACTGACGGATCTCCTCGATGGTGCCAACCAGAGAGTATTCGGCGAGTTGCCCTGGCGGCACAACTCTGTCGTTTTTATAGTCTTCCCTGCTGTGGAACTGCAGGGGTATCAGATGAAAAAGAACCTACTGCACAAGGAATAAGCGAAAAAGTGCTCAGCTGGACCTATGAGTCAGCATCCGGCGCACATTATATTAACAGTGCTCTGGGAATGCTTGAACAGGTCATGTCAGTCTCCTACTATCAGTATGTGATAGACGATATTGCTTTGGGTATTGTAAAGGAAAAGTTCAAAGAACATCAGTCTCAAGAAATCTCACATATAGCGAAAAATGCTGCAATCGAAGCACTAAGCTATTTTGGTGTTTCGGTAGATGAAAAGATGGAATCCGAACTTGCCAACCGTATTCGGCATATAGAAAATCCTTTAGAACCCTATAGTGAAGAATATATTAATGGGCAGCTTGCCATCATTGAAAAAGCGGTAACCCAATCGAAAAGCAGCACGGTTTTTATGACAACGGCCCGTAAAGGTCTCAGGGAGGGGTATATATACAGGGGAAACAGAATTGATGCCCCCCTGGATCTATCCCTAATTCAAAAATAGGAGGTAAGAATATGGCTGGTATAACAGGATGTATCGGGAAACAAATAAATCCCAAAAGAGTAAAGCAAATGATTCAAGACATACAACATAGAGGGTTGGACAATCCCATCGTTAAAACATTTCCATCAGGCTGCGTTGGGTTTGTTGGAGCAAACTCTCTTGGTATTAATGGGGAATCAGACCCCTTTGTTTTTATTGACGGAACGCTGGTTCGCGATGATAACAAACAGGGAGTTTCAGATGCTGATTATCTGAGAGAGAAATATATACAACACGGGGTGGAAGCAATCTCGAAAATCAATGGCAGTTTTGCATGCGCAATTGTGGATGGAGATGAATGTATTATTGCCCGGGACGAAATAGGGCCCCGTCCATTGGTTTATAATGAATCACCACAAAATGAATTTTTCTTTGCTTCTGAAGCTAAGGCGCTCAAACCCTTTGCCGACAATGTTGAAGAATTGCTTCCGGGGCATTACTTTTCCACCAAAGAGGGATGCAGGCAGTTTACCAACGGTTCTGTTACCCCTCCCGAATGGGAGACCCCTGAGGAGGCCGTCAGCTTAGTGAGGGAGTTGTTGATTCAGGCGGTAGAACAGGGACTTTCCAAGGGTAATATTGGAGGAGTTTCTTTAAGCGGGGGGTTGGACAGCTCAATAATATTGGCTATTGCCCACAAGTATGACAAAGATCTAAAAGCCTTTAGCACTACTTATGATGACGATCCCGGTGAAGACTTGCAGTACGCAAAGTTGATGGCAGAATACCTTGGTGTGGAGCACCATATCTATAGAATAACCCGCGAAGATATTAAAAAAATCATTCCAAAGGCAGTGTGGCATCTGGAATCCTTCGACGAGGACTGTATTGTAGGATTCATTGCCAACTACTACACATCCCTTCTAGCTTCAAAACATACAGACGGTGTTCTGGTGGGGGAAGGTGCTGACGAGCTTTTCGGAGGGTATTTCAGGGAACTCCAGGATATTTCAGACCCGGAAGAAAAAAGGAGAATAGGCCAAAAACTGCTTGATATATCTTACAACACGGCTCTTCGCAGGCTTGACCGCGGCTGGATGTCAAACAGTGTGGAATACTATGCTCCCTTTCTGGACCCAGCGGTGGTTGCTATGAGCCATACAGTTCCCATGGAGCTTAAGGTTCATCAAGGGGAAGTGTCAGTTGAAAAATGGATTCTCCGGGAGGCTTTTAGAGATATGCTTCCCCAGGAGATTGCGAATCGTCCAAAATTAAGATTTTCTCGAGGTGTTGGCGTAGATGATCAAGTAGATCAAATTGTTCCTGACAACATTGGGGAAAAGGAGCTTAAGGAGACCCCTGAAAGCAGGGGGGGGTTATCCCTGCAGTCTCCCAAAGAACTTTATTTCTATAAGCTTTTCCAGAAACATTTTCCCGAGGGATATGAGTGTCTTACAGGCCGATGGGATCCCTTCAAATAAGAAGGCTCTTAGGCTGATATTCGTCAGAGATACCAGTTTTTCTGCTATCTTTATGTGAAGAGGAGATATCCATATTGAAAGTTACCATCTGTCAAACGGCACCACAGCTCCTTGATGTACAGGGTAACCTGGAAGATGTAATTCGCAAAATTCATCATGCCAGAGAAAAAGGTTCCGACATGGTCGTTTTTCCGGAATTGGCCTTAACGGGTTATTTCGTGGGCGACCGTTACCATGAAGTCGCTTTGCGGATGGATTCAGACGAGATCAAATCCTTGGCGGCAGCTACCAAAGGTACGGCTGCAATAGTTGGTTTTATTGAAGAATCACTTTCAATGAACTTTTACA
>PWVO01000151.1 GCA_003561825.1 Candidatus Woesearchaeota archaeon
AGGTTTTTATTTTGAATTTTTTTGCACATTGATCTTTTAAGAAGGCAATTTAAGACATTTTTCAGAAAAAGCCTTTAATGGTGATGCCTTGCTTTATGATGGTGATGCTTTCTGTGGTGCGAATAGTGGATATTAGACATATTGTGCTCGATCATTTTTTTAACTTTGCCAGGGTTCTTAATTCCGCTAAATACAATCTCAATGCTTTTCGTGCCAGATGTGCTTATATGCAGCTCTCCTACCCCAAAGATTCTCTCAATAATACCCTGTTTAAAATACATGTACTGAATCCTGTCATAAAGAGCACTTGACCTATTCTTTGAAATAAAGCTGAACTCATAGATAACTCCCTTGTTTGTTATCAGATACTTGTGCGCTCTCCTCAGAAGATCAGTGAATAAAAGATAAACAAGCCCTGCTGCGCCCACAAAAATAACCCAGCTGAGTCTCTGGAAAAAGATTAGGCATGCTGCCATGGCCAGGCCAATAAAATAATGCTTGAAATAAATAATCGGATGAGGAGAATAAGACCTTTCGTCAATATCCGGATGATATCCTCTTTTATGTGCCCTTTGCATTCAGCAAAAATTGATTTAATGATTTATAAATATATCTGAAGCCAGATAGAAACCTATTTATATATATAGGAAAAAAGAATTTTGCATGGCCAAAAAAACCAAATCTGTGCTTCTTGTTATTGCATGCACATTTTTCACTTCTTTTGGCCAGATATTCCTCAAGACAGGGGCTGACAGAATCATTCCAAACTCTTTTCTAAGCTATGCAAACCCAGCTCTGGTTGCTGGTCTTGCACTTTATATTTTTGGCGCATTCCTGCTTATACTTGCGCTTCGCATAGGAGAGCTTTCAGTGCTTTATCCCATAATTGCCACCTCATTTATATGGGTGACAATCCTTTCTTTATTTATTCTTAATGAGAGTATTACTCACCTTAAATGGTCAGGAATAATACTTATTGTAATAGGTGTTTCAGTTATCGGAATGGTGAAGACATAAAATGAATAATCCAATATTGCCCTTGTCAATTGTAGCATTGTCCTCTTTTTTTGCAGCCTTTGGCGCATTATTCCTGAAAAAAGGATCATCCAATTTCTCATTGAGCATTAAAGGCATCTTAAAAAACAAAAAACTTATTCTTGGCCTTTTCTTTTACGCATTCTCTTCAGTAATATTCATCGGCGCCCTGAGGCTTGGGGACCTCTCTCTCTTGTACCCTGTTGCAGCATTGTCATACGTTTGGATAGCATTTCTTTCAGTAAAATATCTTGGGGAAAAAATGACAGCAGCCAAATGGGCAGGAATTTTCCTGATAATAACAGGAGTAACTCTTATAAGCATTGGAGGCTGAAATGGAAAAAAACATTGTAATTTCATTGGGCGGATCATTAATAGTGCCTGACAGAATAAACACGACTTTCCTTGCAAAATTCAGGGAATTCATAATAGACTTCACTTCAAAAGGCGGAAAAGCAGCAATAGTCTGCGGAGGAGGAAAAACAGCAAGGCAATACCAGGAAGCAGCCTCAAAGCTTGCAGGGCTGAGATATCAGGACATTGACTGGATAGGAATTCATGCAACAAGGCTTAATGCCCAGCTTGTAAAAACACTTTTTTTAGGCATAGTACACGAGAAAATCATCCATGACCCGAATGAAAAAACAGATTTCAGTGAAAAAGTCCTTATTGCAGCAGGCTGGAAGCCAGGCTTCAGCACAGACTATGACGCAGTTCTTCTTGCAAAAAACCTTGGCATATCAACAGTTATAAACCTCAGCAACATTGATTATGTTTACGACAAATGCCCCAAAAAAAATCCAGGCGCAAGCCCAATCAAAAGAATATCCTGGGCTGAATTCAGGAAAATCATCAGCCATAAATGGAGCCCTGGCCTCAATGCACCCTTTGACCCTGTTGCTGCAAAAGAGGCAGAAAAGCTCGGGATAAGAGTTGCTGTAATTAATGGCGAGGATACTGAAAACATCAAAAGATTTGTAGAAGGAGGTGATTTTAAGGGAACTTTGATAAGCTGATTTTTTACTTGATATGGACAAATATAACAAACTTTTATATACTTTAATTTATTTTAATGTTAAAATTAAATATTTGGGGAGGATACAAATGCATTTTTTATCTGGAAAAAGCAAAAACAATCAGGGCATGCCAGGTCTGGAGTCACGCATGCAAAATAGCAGCAATGATTTTAACAAATGCAGGATTGGGCAAACAGCCCATGAAGAAAAACCAATTCAGGAAATCAATGAAAACTATGCAGGCAGCGCAATGCCAGGCAAATGTGCACTCGGCGTAACAGCCCGTCCTGAGAGTTATGTGCTTCCAATGTTTGACGACAGCAATCTTCATTTTGAGCCACAGCCAGACTACAACTCAGAAAAAATGGAAGAAAATTCGCTTGCGTGCATTCTTGGGTGCATTGCAGGCGAGACAAAAGACTTCAATTCTGACACAACAACGTGCTTTATGGAAGCTCTGCTAAAGAGGCCGAATTTTCATGGGATATTCCCTACAGAGATATGCAACGAGATTGAGAGCAAAAAAGGCTATCTCAGTGCTGCAGACTACCTCACTCAGGAGATAGTGGGCTACGGCTTCTCAAATAATCCTAAGTGTGATATAGCAACATATGGAAAAATATGCAGTGCATTGACAACCCTGCAGGAATAATTAAGCTTTTCTTTTGAATTTTTTTTCAAGCTCACCTAGAGAGATCCTTATCATAGTAGGCCTTCCGTGAGGGCATGCAAAAGGGTTTTCAGCCTTCTCAAGCTCCTCAGCAAGGCGCTGCATCTCTGCTAATGAAAGAGCCTTTCCTGCTTTCACAGCAGACCTGCATGCAGCCCTTGCAATATTCTCCTCTGAATTTTTGCCAATCTCCCTGCTTGCATTTGCCGCCTCTCTTACCATGCCTTCAATATCAGGCCTTTTCATTTCACCAAAAGCATCTGGCACAGACCTTACAATAAAGCTGCTGCTCCCATAAGCCTCTATCCCAAACCCAAG
>PWVO01000226.1 GCA_003561825.1 Candidatus Woesearchaeota archaeon
AGGGCCTCGTTGATCCGACCCGCTGCCTGGGTGCGCTGGTCCCGGAGAAAGTCGATGCTGATCCCGGTACCGCCGATGAGGAGCATGTTGTCCAGCTTGGATATCATAATCAATACCTTAAATTTCAAAATTGCCCCATCCGTCAGTAGTGACATTTTCAGACCAGTCGGGGTTAGCCGGTTCGCCAATGGTAAGGGTGAGCTGCGTGTCGGCAGGCCATTCGTGGCCCCAGATATCGTTGGATACAGGGTTAACCAGGAAAAAGGGGCCTAATTGCGGCTTGTATTCCACCTCCACACCATCGTCCAGCAGCTTTTGGATCAATATCATGGTATCCGAGCCGTGGCTAATGTTCAGGTAGTTGTAATGGATACGTAACACCTGCAGGTTCGTCAGGTTTGCCAGAGGGCTGATGTCGTTCACCAGGTTGCTGGCGAAATGGAGGAGCTCCAGTTTGGTCAGAGCTGCTAACGGGCCGATATCCTCAACCTGGTTGCCAGGAAAATGAAGGAAGTGCAGGTTCGTCAAATTCGTTAACGGGCCAATGTCACCGACCTGATTGGCAGCAAATGCAAGACGCTCCAGGTTCGTCAGGTTAGCCAGCGGTTCGATACTGCTGACCTGATTGGCCGGAAATTCAAGCGAAGTCAAGTTTGTCAGGTTCTCCAGTGGTTCAATATTGCTAACCTGGTTCTCCCAGAATACGAGCTCCTCCAGGTTCGTCAGGTTGGCCAAGGGGCTGATGTCGCTGACCTGGTTGTTAATGAAGACAAGTATCTGCAGGTTCGTCAGGTTGGCGATGGGGTTAATGTCATTGAGCTGGTTATTGCCTATAAAAAGTTCCTCCAGTCTCATCAAGTTTTCAAGGGGCCAGAGGTCATTAATTTGGTTGTCGAGTAGTCTAAGCACTTCCAGGTTCACCGCATACTCCAGACCTGTTAAATCCTCTATGCCTCTTTCATCAGCATCTAAATTTGTAATTCCTTTTCATTCCCCTTCCTTAAAGTAAAATGATGGCTCGGATTTTCATGGTGACAGAAATTTGTGTCTTATACTTCTGCAGGAACCCTTGAAATTCCTTCAAAAAGTTCTGAACTTTCTGCGAGCTGATTGGCACTCAAATGTTTACAAGGGAATTGGCCAGGATGGATAACACGACACAATCTTTCGGATACCTTTGCAGGATAGGGGTTGCACCCAAATGGTTTGCCAAACCACCCGAGTGCCGACCGGATTACAAGCACTCTTTAGAAGAGGTCAGTCCAATAATTTGCCTGCAAAACCATATCCTGTTCCATGACAAAGTTGATTTCAGGCAATTTGCTCTGCTGATCTCCCGACCAGCCAGTAAAGCTGTAACCTACCACATTCGACGGGGCAACCAGGTTCACCGGAGTCCCGGGCTTAATCTCCGTAATCATGTAGGGGGTTGTGCCGTCGTGGCCGGACGTGCTGGTAATGTTCACTTCTGCTTTGGGGTTTTCATCTAAGTTTGAGGTCACAAACAGGGTAAATGTTTGAGGGTCAGCCACATAGTTGGCCGTCAGTTCCATATCCCGGTCGATTTGAAAATCAAGGTCAGTATTTTTCGACTCGATATCCCCCGACCAGCTGACAAAGCGATGCCTTCCACTGCCCGTTCCCACGTAGCGGGGGGCAATGAGGTTCACCCAGGAAAGAGGCTCTAACCCTGTTAGCGTATAGGGGGTTCTGCCGTCGTGGCCGGATTCGCTGATGATGTCAATCCCGAATTTCAATTTGGGATCATCCAGGGATGAACGCACGTCCAAAGAAAACTCAAAGGGGGGGCGTGGCAAGGGGGGATCGTCATCATAATCGTCTACATAATGGGCAGTAATTTCGTTCACGGCTTCTTCCCCGTCCAGGGCAAAGATAATATAGCGGTCTGTGCTGGAATGGACCCCTTCCCACCGGTCAAAGCGTTGCCTGGACTCCTCCGGGCCGATATATTCCGGAGCCAGCAGTTCAATCTCTTCACCGGGGGTTACGGTCACCTCATAGCTGCCCGTGCCTTCATGACCGCTGGGGCTGGATATTTCTACCCCTTCGGGAGCATGCACCCGCAGGATGTATTCCAGGGGGTCCACTTCGTATTTTGCAGTGATTAAAGCATATCCCCAGAAACTATGGTCTCCCGCTGAAAAAGTAACACTTTCCTCCTGGGAAATAAGCACAGAATCCAAGCCATACACGTCTACATCCCAGGCATACCATCCGACGAAACGCTTGCGGAGTCCTTCTTCCTCAATAAACTTGGGGGCCTGCAGGTTAACTTGGGTTCCCACTTCGATGCCTTCAATGATGTACATTGTTTCGCTACCGTGGCCCGAAGCGCTTTCGATGGGCACGGTCAGCGCCGCCTCATCATCGAACAAATGTTCCAACCAATAATCATCTTCCGACCAAATACCCGCGCTGACGGCGATGTGTGTGACATCTGGAGGGGGGCTCAGCGCCTGCTGCCCGGTGGCAAGGTCCGATTTTTCCTCCTCGTCCGGGCTGAAGCACCGATCAAATTCATATATCTCCCAGGTTCCGATATTAAAATCATACTGAACGACGCTATTTTTATTTCTCATCAACTCGATATTGAGATCCAGCAGTGCCAGTAATAATATTTCAATGCATAACTCTTTTTCAGCGGGGTCTAAAAGATCCTCTCTATAGGCAAACTCTATGGCTGCCATGACTGCGCAGCGGAGGTCACAGGTAACGATATTGCGCCTGAAAATCACAAGTTCCAAGGCCCCCTTTACCCCTCCGCTCAGCTTCAGGCTTCCTTCGATGACCATTTCCGCTTCCAGGTGTGACTCCGGTTCATAGTAAAACCGAACCGTGTGCAATTTGGGGAAGATAACCCCTTTATCCCCTCTTACTCCCGTTCTCAGGTGATATCCTTGATCAATCGTATACCTGAACGAAATATTGCCTTCGAAATCGACCACCAGGTAGACATTGATGGCAGCCTGGCCGATCCCTCCGGCATTGATGCCATAAGTTCCCACCA
>PWVO01000145.1 GCA_003561825.1 Candidatus Woesearchaeota archaeon
ATAAGGAATGTTTTTGACTTTTACAGCAGCGCTGACCTGTTTGTTTTTGGATCCTCATCAGAGACACAGGGGATTGTGCTTGTTGAGTCAATGGCTGCAGGAACTCCTGTTGTTGCTGTTGAGTCAGAGGTTGTGAAGGATATCTGCAACAGAAACAACTGTTTTTTTGTGAAGAGCAATGCCACTGATTTTGCCAATGCTGTAATCAAGCTTCTTAAAGATCAAAGCCTGATGAAAAAAATGTCATTGTCAGGGATTGAGACTGCAGATAAGTATTCTGTTGAGAGTATGTCAAAGAAGATGCTTGGTGTTTATGAGTCTGTTATCCGGGAAAGAAAGAACACTATTATTTAGTCTTTTGACTTCTTAAAGCTTTCAGGAAGGTCTATTATGTATTTGCCCTCTTCAAGCTTGTATATAAGGGGCCGTTTCTTGAATAGGTGAACTAGGTCAAGCTCGTATTTGCCTGGCTTAAGTATCCTGATTGACTCAAGGTCGAGGACTATAGGTGCTTCTTTTGACCTTTCAACGCCGATTATCTCAAAAACATCTTTTTCTATCTCTTTCTTATCTTTTTGGCTGAGGTCTATCACTATGTCTTTTGACTGTTCAAGCTTTTTCTGGTTTATGTAGAAAAAAAGCCTTCCTCCGCACGGGCAGCCTGCAAGAATCTCTTTAGAGCCGTCATCGTACAGCTTACCGCACCTTACGCATTGATGTGGCATTTTTTATGAGCCGTTCCTCCTTTTTTTCCTTGATTTTCCGTTTCCCTCTGGATAGGTCTCTTCTGTAAAAAGCTGGATCTTGTCCGGGTCTTTTTTTATCTCATGGACTATTGATGCCGGGCCGATTATTGTGAGGCCCTGCCTGTCGCCCAAAAGCATGTTTGCAAGGTTTCCTCTGACTCTTTTCATGATTGAATTTTCCTTTTTTTCAGGGTATATCACTGAGAGCTCTATTCCTTTGAAGTCTTTGTTGATCTCTTCCATTGTTGCTTTTATAAGCTCTGTTTCCTCTTCTTTTTTTAGCCTGCCCTCAAGCAGGACTATCTTGTTTTCTTTTGCTATGTTGAGAAGCTTTCTTATTCTTCCTACTGAGCTTAATGACTCAATTTCTGTGTAGGGGATGAACTGCAGTGTCAGCATTATGCCACCACCCTGAAAAGCGACTCATAGAAGTCATCAATGTTGTCGCCGTTTTTTGCTGATATCCCTACTACATGGTACTGGGGGAAAGCTGCCTCTACTTTCTTCAGGTTTGATTTCTTGAGGTCTATCTTGTTTGCAACTACAAGCACTGGTATTTTTCTTGCCTCAAGATTGCCTATTATTGTGATGTTTACCTGTGAGTATGGGTCTATTGTTGAGTCAAGCACAACCACTACTGCATCCATCTCATCAAGCCATTTTATTGAGTCTATAACGCCTTTTGTTGCTTCTTTTGCCCGCTTTTTTGCGTTTTTTTCATTGAGCCCTGATTTCATGAACTCTTCGTAGTCTATTTTTGTTGCTATTCCCGGAGTGTCTACAAGGTTAAATGAGATTTCTTTGCTGCCGCTTTTTATGTTTACCTGCTCTTTTATCTGTATTTCCCTTGTTTCATGGGCTATGTTTGATACCTTGCCCATGCTTTCGCCAAGCCAGTCCTCGCAGATGCGGTTTGCAAGTGTTGTCTTGCCTGCATTCGGAGGGCCGTAGAGGCCCAGCTTTATGTGCTTTTTTTTCCTGAAGAGATTATGAAAGAACTTGTTTATTAGTTTTGAGAATATGTTTGCCATTTTAAAAATCATAGTTTATAATTTATATTTAAAGTTTTGGTTTTTAAGGAAAATTTAAAAATGGATACTTAATTTGCGAAAGATTTATAAAGTTACTACCCTTTAGGAGTTATATTATATGTGGGGGTTTAATAATATGAAAATACTACTTACAGCAAAGCAATATGGTCCTGCAAATACTCTAGTCTCTCCTGCAAAAGAGATGATAAAGCGAGGGCATGATGTTGCTATTTATGCAACTGGAAATGATAATGAAGCAAAAGGTTTCCAGGATTTGCCGGTTCAGAGAATTAATCCTAAAGAAGACTTTTCTAAACTTGTTCAGGGCTATGATGCGGTTTTAACTGGCTTATCTGGCTTTACAGGCCCTGATGGGCATTTTGTTAGGGCAGCTCTTGAAAGAGGTATTCCTGTTGTTGGCGTAGCTGATCAGAATGCCGGCTATGCTGAACGTTTAGGAAAAGAGCGCCAATATCTTCCGACTCTTATTGCTGTTATGGATGAAGAGTGCAAAAAAACACTGGAAAGCCAGTTAAATGATGAAATCGGAAAAGAAGCTGCGAGCAGAGCAAGGGTTATCGGATGGACTGCATTTGACAGATACGCTGAATTGAGGGACAGGTTTACTTACGAGGACAAGGCAGGACTGCTAAAAGGGATTGGAATTGATCCTGATAATTTGGTTTATGTTCATTTCACTCAGAATATTCATCCTGACAGTGCTTATATGTCTCAGGTTTCAAGTCCGAGAGAAGAAAAACTAAAAAAGTTTGATTATGAAATGGCAGTAACAAAAGCTACTTTTGAAGCAGCTTCTGATTTGGGATTAAAGTTAGTTGTGAAACCGCATCCAGGAGAAGAATTTGAGAGGAATGATACTAAGGAATTAGCTGATAGGCATGGTTTTACTTTTGTTCCGGCAAGAGGGTGCAATACACAAAAGTTAATGTTGGCTGCATATTCTGTTACAGCAGGAAGAAGCACTTGTTTAACTGAGTCAACTCTTCTTGATAGAAATACAGGCGGATTAATTCCAGGTATGGGAGAAGAATGGGTTAGCCCTTTTCCGCCTATGGCTTTGGGAGCAATTCCTTACACTCAGAGATGGGAAGGGATTAAAGGAGTTTTAGAGCAGGTGACTTCAAAGGATGAAGAGATTGTAAGAAAGCTAGCTGAAGACAGGAAAAGGTTTTCAGTTGACGGAAAAGCTTCAAAAAGACTGGCTGATTTAGTTGAGGAGATAGTGA
>PWVO01000091.1 GCA_003561825.1 Candidatus Woesearchaeota archaeon
TAATAGCACCTGTAAGAGCATGACCTTGAAGTAAGCATAGTGGTGTAAGGGCTCACAGGCAGCTTAGGGTTCCTGTACTTCCTGTAATTAATAAGCCTGCGGTCAGGAATAGGCAGCTTGTTGATGTCCTTAATATAACCAATGCCCCTGTTATGCATAGCCTTGCCTTTTCTAAAATAGCAAAGCCCGGGAATATCCTTGAATCCCCTGTTCTTTTCAAGAGCATCAGCCAGCAAGCTTATAGACTCTTCAGCCTCTCCCCTTAAAGCATAAAATCTTTCTTCACAAACGAAAATATCAGGGTTGTAAGTTGGCTCAGGCCCGAAAAAAACAACCTTGCCCCTGAGCATTTTAGCAGACTCAATATCAAGATCCCTTGAAAGAGGCACAGTGTGCATAAAATAAGCATCAGAGCCATCCTTTCTTGCCCAGTCAGCAAAATCCCTGTAAGAAAACTCCTCAACAGGAAAATCCCTCACAAAAACCTCATGCTTTTTCTTAAGCATAGTTGCAGCATAAAGAACAACAAGATTCGGCTGAGGATAAACCTGGTAAGTGCAGCCAAAAAGCCTTTCAGGCGGCCTGCCATGCTTTGCCGGAGGAATAACAAAAGTAATCTTCATCAAATACCACTTAAGCCAATTATAAGAAATGCTTATTAAATATTTTGGTTGTCTTATATATATAACACTCTTCCCATTCACATCAAAAGCAGTGAGGCAACAGCAAGATAAATCACAATCGATGTAAAGTCAGACAGTACAGTTGCAAAAGGCCCGCTTCCCAGAGCAGGGTCTTTGCCAAGCTTGTAAATTACAAAAGTAGTGGCCAATGATGCAAAATTAGTCACAATCAGGGCAACAAAAAGCGCTACTGCAATAACAAACCCAACATAGCTTTCTTTCCAGAAAGCAAAGATTATCAGAAAAGTAAGAAAACTCATGATAACTCCGAGAAAAGTTGCTATAAAAGTCTGCCTTAAAAAATAGCTATGCAACTTAAGCTTCTTCCCCTGAATAGATAAATCTCTCACAAAAAGAGTTACCAGCTGCGTGCAAAGAGCACCAGAAAGGTAAACAATAGCAGGAATAAAAAAAGCAAGAATTATGTATTTTTCCAGAGCAGCTTCAAATGCTCCAATAACACCGGCAGCAATCATAATCCCTATCAATCCAATAACAAGCCAAGGAGTCCTGTGCTTCACAGAAACAAGCAAAGGCACTTTCATAGTATCCTCATATTTAAGATGAGACTTATGGATACCGGCAAAATGAAGGATATCTTCCTGTATAGATTTGTTCAAAATTGACATGACTGTTTTAGGCGGGATAACCCCAATAATCTTTTTCATCTTTACAACAGGAACTGCCTTAATCCCTTTCTTAAGCGCATAATGCGCAGCCATCTCCCCCTCTGCATAAGGAGAGACAAAAGCAGGCTTTTTTTTCATCAGTCTGCTGAAAGCAGCGCTGTTGGGGGAGTTAAGAACCTCTTTAACAGACATTACCCCTGAAAAGTTGCCTGACCTGTCAGTTGCATAAATATAGTCAATAAAGCCCAGCTTTTTTCCGTCATCTGAAATAATAGCCTTCACATCCTTTATCCTGATGCTCTGCTTAACAACTATCATATCCTTTACCATCAGAGACCCTGCTGATCCCGGCTTATATGCTGCTTTCATTTCTCCTCCTTTGATGCCAAAAAAGTCATTTTCTTTTATCCTCAAAATAGCCCTTTTCAGACAAGTAAGCAATAACAATATTCCTCACAAGCTCAGAATCCTTGTCCCCGATCTTGCCTCTCAGCCTTTTGTCTATAATATTCCATGCCCCTCCTGGAATGCTTACAAGAACCCTTTTCATGCGTTTTAATTAATATATCTTATTTATATATTTTTTGGTAATTTTATATATCTTTTATGTATCATATATGATATATAGGCCTTTGGCGCATAAAACTACTTTTTTTGCATTAAAAGCATTTGCATCTTTTGATACCACTTCATAATAGTTTAAAAACATTTATAAACTTCCAAATTCTTTTTGTAAAAAAAATGAGGTCAGCGCAAACATCAATAGAATATCTTGCTGTTGCAGCAATACTCACTGCTGTAATTGTTCCTACAGTTTATGTATTCTACGGCTATACCCATGAGTCTGCCCAGGAAGTTATAATGGCCCAGGTCGACAGCATAGGCAGGGATTTGGTTGATGCTGTTGAGCATGTTAATTCATTAGGCTATCCAAGCAGGATTACTCTTGAGATTCTCATGCCAGAGGGAGTAGATGATATTCAGATATGGGATGACGGAAGGACTTTGGTGTTTATTGTTTTAGGGGGCACAGAAATGGTTTTCCATTCCAGAGTCAAGATGCAGGGAAATATAGAGTGTCATGATGATGATTCTAACAGATGCTCCTCAAAGTTTTTGAGAAGATTTTCTACTCCTGGAATCAAGCATGTTTCTGTCCAGGCTCATCACACGCATGTTTTGATCTATCCAAGATTTCCTGACATAGATGACGATTATGATGAGGATTTTCCTTATAATATTTCAAGAAGATTCATTCCTGTTTACATCGATGGAAATTTTCATTCTTCTCCTTTATATTTAGCTGCAGAACGTCTTGGCCAGCAAGTAGACTATCGAATAGTAATTGGACATCATCTTGCTGATGCTCTACTTCATGTTGTTGGGGATGCAAATTTCAACGGCACATTGACCACGCCAGAATTTTTTATAGATGATACTCTTGATTTTGGCAGTATGGTTTGCGATAGCGAGAATTGTGTTTTACTTGACTTAAGCAACAATAGAATCCAAAGAGTTGAGGACCCAGGATTTAATTCAAATGAAGAGGATTATGACTGGGCTGTCACAAAGGGGTTTGTAGATCGTTGCTTTGAAGATATTGACAAATGTTTTGAAGATCTAGGAATTGAAATTGATTGAAATCAGAACAGCCTACTATGAGCTGGGTTTTGATTTTTAAATGAAAATGAAAGAGGTGTAAAATA
>PWVO01000119.1 GCA_003561825.1 Candidatus Woesearchaeota archaeon
CCAACATAATCAGCTCTGTAGAACGACACCGACCAATCAGCTGTAGGTAGGCTAATATCATACTGGAGATTTTCACCATCAGGAACTAAAACTCCTCCTGCGAACTTTCCTCCCTCACCCAGTATCGCAACGTTCGATCCTTTCGCAATAGGCTCTACTCCAGTAGTCGAAGCGTAATGATGATCGAAATGGAAGAGTAATGATTCTCTCGGATCTACTAATTCCGCGTATTGCGTCGACATTTGGAAGTGTATCCCATCAACATCTAGGTGACCGTGAGCACTTTCTACTCTGAACACCAACTGCTCTAATATTTTACTCCCTCTTGTTGGTACTGAGGTATCGAGCAGGAACCAATCTCCTTCAGGGGTACCAAATCCATGCTCTAAAGGTATAACGTGTATATCTTTCTCTCCATCTTGGTACTCCATGGTGACTTTTATAAGGTTCTTAACTCCTACATCTTCCATAGAGGGTGCAGGATCAATCTTAAAGTAACACGCTACCCTAAAAGTAAACTCTTGTACCATGAAGGCAAGCAGCGGCACTGTTTGATGCATGTATCCATTCTCACTAAAACTGAAATAGTAGTTGCCATCTACGCCCCCAGATTCGACAGTTACATTGGAGTGCGTCCAACCAGTTAGATCACCTGTTTCAGCGGATGGATTTACGAGCAAGTTACGTCCGTATGCCATTAGCTATTCCCCCTCCGGAAGTATAATACCTTCTATCTCACAATCCATAGGACCATTGTATCGAATGGTTTGTCTACGAACTAACACATCGATACCCGTTACTTTATCAGTAGCATTATTCACCTCTAGAATATGATTCAATGTTAATGCGGGGTTTCCTCTTGCGTTTATCTTGATGAACCGAGTGGGATTCGATAGTAGCTCAAGTAAGTCGTTGGCGTACTGCTCAGCTACTCCTTTATCTTGAATGAGGTAGTTATCCAATTGAAACGGTCGATACTCTACTGCAGATGTATCAACTTCGGAAATTTCGTCTACATCTGACTGTACTATACGTCCATATATCCGCAACGCACCTTCTTCAGCTGCTCCAGAGTTAGTAACTTTAACAGTAGCAGTCCATGCATCGAAGTCTACTAACTCAACAACACAGTTGGTAGTACCAATAAGAGATAGGCTAGTTATATAGGCGACGGGTCCTTGTAGATTGATGTTCACCAGGTAGGTATCCCCGCTAGAGAAGGTTACAGGATCCATTGACACGAGTTGTTGAATGGGAGACAACATGGGTGTATACTTTTTAACTATTACCTCTGAATAGGTGTTGAGATACTCAGTAGGTATATCCATGAATTCAATCTCCTCCTCAGTCCATTCTATATCCGCAGTACCTGCACTTATATCTATTGGTACTACCTGGATTACGCCTTCTCTGTCGACGTAGGTTGAGCACCTACCAGCGATGCATAGATCTTGTAGTACATTTCTTAGCTTATCACGCTTTACCCAACCTATTTCCACCTCAATTGATTCCAGTGAACTATCTATATTAAAACTCGGCGCCGACAAGCCCATTGACTCGAATACTTTCTCGAATAACTCCTTGATGTTAGTATTGAGTCCTACTTTAAGGTCCTCTACTATCTCGTCACCTATAAAATACAGCAAGTCGTATGCGTCAAATGACGCCATTACCGATTGTGTTGGTACCTTCCAATCGTCAGTCCAAAATGTACCCAGAGGCACCTCAAATGTATCCATTATAATATAAGGCTTCACCATTACTCTTGGTTTAATTTTGCCATGGTAAGGTGAAGAGGTATTGTTGTATGCAAATACTCTATCCGTGTTATCTAGCTCTACTGATATCTCGTTAGATGACACCGAACCTAATGGATTCTCTGAGTCGGCGGCGGCCTCCTCTAGTAATGTAATTGAAGCTACAACATCTTGATTGAAGGAGGTAGGGTCTTCTCCAGGACCGTCGAAATATACATCCAGTTTCGTTTCAATGATTCTAAAGTCAGCATTTGACAGATCTTCTAATTGTACAGGAGTTGGGATCGTCATGTTGGCACCTACCTCTCAATGACATTAAAAGTCACATCTCTCCATCGCCAAACACCCTTACCAGTTCTAGCTAGTTTGGTGGGTAACGCACCCACGTAGCATGTTGCATATTTGTATACTCCATGCTCGACGTACTCAATCGCAAAGAACATTTCATTGGTATCCAGTAGATCGAGTATGTGTTGCATCTCGATGCTGTTTATTACGTGGTACTTAAACACGAATCGACGTTTTTTCGCTACTAGATCCATCTTCATATTACCTGATGCAGCACGTCCCGCCTTCGTAAGATTGTATCTCTCAATATCGAATTCGTGCGGGGTCTTTATTTCAATCCAATCTTCTCCATCAGGAGGCACCTTTATTCTAATACGCTGCTTCTCAACGTAAGACATTAGTTAGCCCTCCTTCCTGATTCACGTACTTCGATTACTTTCATGCGCCGATTCAGCTCTCGCAACCCTCGTTCGTCAGCTACGAGAGTACCAACATAGACCGGTTGTAGTCCGTCGTCGCGGCCCATCGCTTGAACAATGGCCTCTGCGAAAGGTGCTAGTGCGGCGGCGCTCAAAGGTAGTACAGCTTCTCTTTGGTTCCCTTCACCTATTCTTGCAAGGGTGTCTCGAGTGACAACACCACCTGTTTGTAGGTGTGGTATCCTACGTATAGTGGGTGTACTGAGTGAAAACCTGGTTAACTGATTACGGATCCACGAAGGTATCCACGTTGGTAAGTCATCAGGTTGTATACGGAAGTTCAACCTATTCCATGCATCTATCAACCTGTTGACATATCCGATTATAGTGTTAATAGCACCTCTAATCGGAGTAGTTATTCTACTCCATTTATTAGAAACGGTACTCCTAATACTATCCCATATATTAGATAGTGTATTTCGAAGATTAGTCATTCTTGATACTACTCTATTCC
>PWVO01000026.1 GCA_003561825.1 Candidatus Woesearchaeota archaeon
GAGACTTCTTTTTCTGCTCTTTCTTTTTCTTTGTTTTTTTCCTCTCCTGCTTTCTTTGCTCAATCTTGTCAAGAGAGTCTTTTATGAACTTTTCAGAGTCTTTAATATTGATTACTTTTATCCCTAATGAAGAGGCAAGCTTCAGCAACTCTATCTTTTTCTTCAGCCCGATTGAGCCGGAAATGATTATTGCATGGGTGCTTTTATCTATTTTTTCAAGGGCTGCAGACGATTCCACCATCACAGGCATAAGTCCAGAGCTGTCAAGAAATCTCTTGCTTTTGGGGCTTCCATAGCCTACTGAAGGCATTTTCCTGTAGCCTTTCTTGCAGAGCCTCATCTTTGAATGAAGCCCTTTTGGCTTTCTCCATTTAGCGCCAAGCTTTTTTTTCTTGTGCGAATCCTGCCTTAAAAAATCCGGCTTTTTTCTCGGGTTCATGATTATCACTTAATTTCCTTGCCTGCTTTTGAGACAATATATATTCCGTCCTGGAAAATTCTCCTGTCCCTTCCTTTTACAATTGTGAGCTTTTCTATCTCTGCAGCAGCCTGGGCTGCAATCTCTTTGTCTATGCTCTCCACATAAACATCCTTGCCGTCAACCTTAACATTAGCTCCCTGCCTTATTTTCAGGGTTCTTGGCACTTTCTCACCAAGAAAATTCTTTATAGTAAAGACATCCCCGGACACTGAAACATTCATAGGGAAATGGCCTGCGCAAACCTTCAGCTTGTATACAAACGGCTCCTGCACTCCCTTTACCATGTTTCTCATGTGCGCTGCAAATGTGTTTATCATTTTTTTCTGCACTTTTGAGGCATTTTCAGACAAGACTATGATTTTTTTGCCATCAGCAGATATGCTTATCCCTTCGCCGACAAATTTCTTTTTCAGCTCACCTTTTGGGCCCTTCACACTAAAAAAAAATCCATCCATAGCTGCCTGGATCCCCTCCGGAAGTTCAATTTCCTCTATTATTTTTGCTTTCATTTTAGTAGCAGTATGCAATAAGCCTTCCTCCAATGCCTGCTTTTTTTGCCTGCTCGTTTGTCATCATGCCTTTTGATGTTGAAACAATCAAAATGCCGAATCCCTGGGCAGGCAGGAACCTTTTTTCAAATTTCTCATAGCCGTCGCTTTTTACTGAAAACCTCGGCTTTATAACCCCGCACTTGTTTATGTTATTTATCAGCTCCACAGAGATCATTTTTCCCTTGTTGTCTTCCGTCTCCTTAAACTCGCCGATGTACATGTGATCCTTCATTATCCTTAAAACCTCTTTTATGGTTTTTGAAGAGGGCTTTACAACACACTCCTTGTTTTTTGCATTGTTCTTGCTCAGTATTTTTGACAAAACATTTGACAATGGGTCATTAAGCATTTTTCCACCTATATGTATTTCTTGAATCCAAGGCTTGTTGCTGTCTCCCTGAAGCACTGCCTGCACAGGTTAAGGCCGTACTTTTCGATGTGGGCGCCTGCCCTGCCGCACCTCTCGCACCTCTTCCTGCTGATTCCGCAGGATCTTTCTTTTGGAGAGCTGTGCTTAAGGAATTTTTTAAGCTTGACAGGCTTTGCATTAAGCTGCCTGAATACTTTTTTGTGATTTGTGACTGTCATTTATTCTCCCTCTAGCTTTATATTGTATTTTTCTTTCATGAAGCTTATTGCCTCCTGTTTTGATATGCGGTGCTTCATTGGAACTTTTTTCTTTCCTATTTTCCTTCTTTTTATCCTAAATCCGTTTCTTTCAAGTGTCACGCAGACCTCAAGGCCTATGATCCCTATCTTTGGGTCATATTTAGCGTCGGGAATGTCTATGTATTCAGGGATTCCGAAAGACACATTCCCGTTGTCGTCAAACTGGTTTTCCTTGAGCACATTATCCCTTGCCTGCACTAACCTCAAGAGTGTTTTTTCTGCAAGGTCTTTTCTTAGTGTTACTTTGCAGCCTATCACAAGCCCTGGCCTGAGTCCCCACCCCGGGATCCTTTTTGATGTTACTGTCTGGACCGGGTTCATCCCGGTTATGCTCTTAAGCAGGGCAATTCCCTTGTCAAGCTTGGACTGGTCTTTCCCGGACCCTATGTTCAGGGTCACTTTGCTTACTTTGATTTGCTGTGATGGGTTCATTTTGAAGTACCTTGCTATATCAGTGTTATCTCCGGCTTGCCTTTTCCGACAGCAAACCCGTATTCTTTTAAAGTCTCAAAAGCATCGCCTTTTTCTGGCTTTATTGTTATTTTGTCTTTTGTTACTTCATTTATGGCTCCTGAATGGCCGATGTGCTTTCCGCCTGTAAGGTAAGCATAAGAGCCTTTCTCAAGCTTGATATGGCCTTTTGGCTTCTTGGCCTTGATGTCAAAAATGATGGTGTCTCCTGTGCTGTAGTCTTTTTTGTCAGCAATCATATTTGTGCCGTCATGAAAATTAAGCTGGATCCTGCCTTTGCTTAACAGGTTTTTGCCTTTTATCTTAAGAGGCTTTAATGACTGCTCAGCTCCTGTTATTTTTGCTGCAGCAAGCAGGCCTTTTTTGTTAATAAGGATCCTGAAGCTTTCTCCGGATTTGGGGAATTCTATCACATCCATCAGGCCAACAGGAAGCCTGTAGTTAGTGACTGGCTTTGCATCAGCAAAAATCTCTCCCTCTGATATTATCATCTTTACATCCCTTGTTGTCTTTGCTATCTTAAGTATGTCGCGCAGCACAATGTTGATGGGCATGCTGCTCTTTATTGTATGCTTCCCGGGAGATGGCTTTGTGGCAAACTTGATGCCTTTTCTCCTGATGTTCCATGTTCTTGGAGCCAATAATCTTTTTATGTGCATTTTTAATCCTCTTTAGGCTTTCCGGGCTTTCTCTGCATTGCCTCTGCCCTTTTTTTATCGTCAAGCTTAAGCTCTGTTATGATCAGGTTTGAGGGGCTTATCGGATATGGTGCTTTGGTCCCGTCTTTCTTTATTGTCTCTACTCCTGCTACATATGCTTTTGAGCTCTTCAGGTCTATTTTCTCTACTTTCCCTGAAGACTTTCTGAACTGGCCTCTTAAAACAGTGACCTTGTCGCCTTTTCTGAGCCTCATGCTTCTCCTTCCGTGCTTTTTTATCAGCTCTTTTGAGAGATGGACATTCATAAAACTGCTTCTTACATTAAGAGGAGCATTGTGCCTGTACTTGCGCTGCTTTCTCGGCTGCTTGCTACTTATCCAGTTTTTTGAAAAGTCTTTGTCCATTATAATCACACTATGATTCTTGCTACCTTAGCTATTCCGGGCCATCTTTCGCATGCCTCTTTTGCAATTGGGCCCTTGAATATAGTCCCTTTGGGGTTGCCTTTCTCGTCCTTCATGACTACTGCTGCATTGTCCTCAAACTTTATTCTTGTGCCGTCAGACCTTCTGTACTCTTTTCTCTGCCTGACTATCACAGCAAGCACAACCTGCTTTGCCATGTCAGGGTTGCCTTTTTTTACAGAGGCCATTACAAGGTCGCCTACGCCTGCTGCGGGCATTCTTCCCTTTACTGTCTTGGCTCTCTTTACGCCGAAGATTCTTATTACCTTGGCGCCGGAGTTGTCACAGGTCTGGATTGTTGCCCCAAAAGGCAGTGCTCTTGTTATTTTTGCTTTGTGCGCTTTCATTTTAGCTTATTTTTTCAGTTATCACAAAATGCTTTGTCTTGCTTATTGGCCTGCATTCCATTATCCTGACCTTGTCTCCGACTGAGGCACTGATGCAGTCTGGATTATGTGCATGAAGCCTTGTTCTTTTTTTCTCATACCTTTCGTACTTAGGGATATAAGCCCTCCTTTCCATCTCAACTGTAGCTGTCCTCTGAGGGCTGGTTGATATGACCTTCTGCACAAAAGACCTCCCCCTGAGGCTTATTGAGCCGTGAAAAGGGCAATGCCTGTCATTGCACTCTGCTGATTTTGCCTTCTTTCTGGGCTTTTCCTTTTTTCCTGTATTACTCTTCATGAATTTTCACCTTGCGCTTTATCCTGTCTTCTGGCCTCTTTGCCAGCAATTTTCCGCTGATCTTGATTTTCTCCTTGTTTTTTTCTATTTCAAATGTGCACTGGCTTTTTATCAGCCATTTTATGCCCTTGCTGCTCCTGACAGCGAGCATGTTTTTTGTCTCGTCTATTATCTCTCCCTCTGTTCCAGCAAGGGAGCTGTTTTCCGAACCCGCTACACGTAGCTTTAAGCCTATCAGCTCGCCTCTGGCAAGCCTTTGCTTGATAGTTGGCATTTATTACCTTATATCAATTGTCTCTGGCGAAAAGCCCATTTTTATTAAGACGGATTTGACATTCTGCTTATGGTCTCCCTGAAGCTCAATTTTGCCTTCTTTTACTGTTCCTCCGCAGGCAAACTTGCTCTTGAGCTTTTTTGTCAGGTCCTTGAGGCCAATCTCCTTGTCATCAATTCCTTCTATGATTGTGTACTGCTTGCCAAATTTTCTCTTTATTGTATAAACTTTTATTATCTGGCTCTCTTTGGCAATTGCTTCGCAGACACAAAGGTCTTTGGGCAGACCGCACTTTGGACATATTTCGTTCATTGCTTTTTTTCACCACCTTTGGATTTTAAGACGGTTAATATCCTCGCAATTGTTTTTTTTGTCATTCTCACCTGTCCTGGGCTCTTTGGGCTCGTGCCTGTTGCTATCTGGGCATTCTGCTTGATAAGGTCTTTCTTAAGCTCAAGCAGCTTTTCCTCGAGCTCTTCCTTGCCCATTCCCTGGATCTCTTTATTTTTTAGCTTCATTTTTTGACTTGGCCTTCTTTGCTGTTTTTTTCTTTGCAGCCTTTTTCTTAGGGGCTGGCTTTTCCTCTGGCTTTTTTGTATCTTCTTTTTCCTGCTCCTGCTTCTTTTCCTGCTTTTCAGAGCCTTCTTTATCCTCTGGCTTTTCTTCTGCTGTTTCTTCTGATATAACCTCAGGCTCCTCGGCAAGCTCTATGTTGTCAGGAAGCTTTATGTCCGGAGGCATTATGCTGACCTTGACGCCAACAACCCCTGTCTTAAGCACAGCCTTTACTTTTGCCCTGCTGACCGAGGTTATTGCTATGTCGCCGCATTTTTTCAGATAGCCTGAATAAACTCTCCATGACTTTGCCCTGCTTCCAGGGATTTTTCCTGAGATAACAATCTCAATGCCAAGTGCCCCTGCACTCATTACATCATCCATTGTCTTGTGCATAATCCCCTTGAATCTTGATGAGCCGAACCTTTCAAGTGACTGCGCAATATTGTCTGCCACAACCTGGGCATCAAGGTTTATGTTTTCAATCTCGCTTATCTCTATCTGGGGGTTTTCAAGTGTGAATTTGCCTTTGACTTCTCTTGTCAGGCTTGATATGTTCTGGCCTTTCCTGCCCACTATCAGGCCGGGCTTTGCAGCGAATATGATTATTTTTTCACCTAAAGGGGTTCTCTGCAGCTTTGTATGGCTGTAGCCTGACCCCTTTACATTTCCTGCTATTGTCTCCTGTATCTGAAACTCTTTCTTTTTTTCTGCTACAAATTTTCTTTCAATCATTTTTGCTTGCTCTCTTCTGGCCCTTGGCCTTTAGGTGATTTTTTTGGCTTAGAATCTTCAGCAGGCTTTTTATCTGCTTCTTTTTTTTCCTGGATTTCTGGCTCTTTTTTCTTAGCCTGTGATGAGGGCTCATGCTTTTTTTCTGCTTTTTCTTTTTCAGCAGGCTTTGCCTCTGGCTTTTTTGTTTCTTTGCTTTTCTGATCTTGGGACTGAGCTAAAGGCTTGTGCTTTTTTTCTTCTTTTTCAGCAGGCTTTGCCTCTGGCTTTTTTGTTTCTTTGTTTTTTTGATCTTGGGACTGAGCTGAAGGCTCTTGCTTTTTTTCTTCTTTTTCAGCAGGCTTTGCCTCTGGCTTTTTTGTTTCTTTGCTTTTCTGATCTTGGGACTGAGCTAAGGGCTTTTGCTTTTTTTCTGCAGCTTTTTCCTGCTTTTTATGTTTTTGCTTTTGTCCTGAGGCATCTTTCTTTTCAGGATTTTCCTCAAGCACAATCTCTATATGCGCTCTCTTCATAGCAACCCTTGACTGCCTGCCGTAACGCCATGTTTTTGGCCCGCGGTTTGCGCATATGTGGGCTATAAACAAAGCTGATGAATCCAGATTCTTTTGGTGCGCGTTTGACTCTGCAGACTCAAGCACGGAAAGTATCTGCCTGCAAGCCTTTACTGGAAATTTTCCAGGGCCTATGCCTGGCTTGTGGCCTGCGCCTTCTGTAAACCTGCGAAATGGCAAAGGTGTTTTTTTTAATGATGCTTCTTTCAGCATTCTTTTTGCCTGCTCAAGCTCTCTTCCTCTTAGCGAATTGCATATCTCAACTGCCTGCTTTGCTGAAACAGGAAGAGACATGCCTGCAGCTCTCGCTGCGTTTTCCCCTATCTTCTTTGAGTAGCTTGTGTTTTTTTTCATTTTACTTTACTGATATGCTTGAAGTTGATCTTGTGGCTCCAACTCCCGGAGCACTGTGGGTTATTCTCTTCCTTGTAAGGGCAAATTCACCAATGAAGTGGCCTATCATCTCTGGCTGCACAATCACTGCGACAAATTCCTTGCCATTATAGACTCTTATTGTTTTTCCAACCATTGACGGCAGTATTACTATGTCGCGGCAGTGAGTCTTTATGTTGTTTCCTGTGCTTATGTTTTTCATAAATGTTCTTTTTTCATCAGACTGCTCCCTAAGCATAGTTCTTCTCTGCCTTGAAGGAACCAAATCTGCGAATTCTTTTGCGCTTATTCCTTTAAGCTCTTCAAGTGTTTTTCCCCGGTATGTGAATTCTTTTTTTGCCATTTTTATTTCTTCTTCCTTCCTGTTCTTCTTGGGTGAATAGCTCCGACTTTTCTTCCTGGAGGTGCGTTCTTAGGAGCTATTGTAGGCTTGCCTTTGTGGGCTGAGCTTGTTCCGCCAAAAGGGTGGTCAACTGCATTCTGCGATGTTCCGGAAACACTTGGCCACAGCTTGTTCTTTGCTTTCATTGCAAAAAATTTCCTTCCTGCTTTCAGGAAAGGCTTTTCTTTTCTTCCGCTGCCTGCAACTACGCCAATTGAGGCCCTGCACTCTGGGTTGAATGCCTTCTTCTTTTTTGACGGGAGAAGCACCATTATGCTGCCTGGTGCTTTTGTCACTATTTTTGCGAAATTTCCCGATGCCCTGACAAATTTCCCGCCGTCTCCTGGCTGGTTCTCAATGTTGTAAATGAGCGCGCCTTCAGGGATTTCTTTAAGCTTGAGTGAGCTGCCTTTTTCCATTGAGGCTCCTTCTCCTGACTGAATCTTGTCACCAACCCTAATGCCTTCAGGTGCTATAATCAGCTTCATTATGCTGTTGTCATAGCGCAATACTGCCAATGGGGCTGAATGTCCAGGGCATTTCAAAAGGTCAACTACTTCTGCTCCCAAAAGGCCTTTGTGGCTTAAGTGCGAGGCTTTTCCAAAATACCTAAAGCTCGGAGCCCTGTATGTAGGGCCTCCTTTTCCTCTTGCCTGCTGTATTAAGTTTTTTCCCATTTTACATCAGCCCAAGCTGTGTTGCTATGTCTATTGCCGGTGTGTCGGGGCTTAGCTTTACATATGCTTTTTTTCTGCTGCCCTCTATTGATGTGTTTATTTTTATTACCTTGACCTTGAACATCTCTTCTATTGCTTTCTTTATGTCAGGCTTGTCTGCATCCCTGCTTACAACAAAGACAAGCTTGTTCTCTGACTCCATAAGCCTTACTGACTTCTCTGTTGAAAGAGGGTATTTGATTACTTTGTGCGATTCCATTTTACATGAATAATTTTTTCTCTGAAAGCTCTTTTACTGCTGATTTTGTCCATATTGTAAGCCTTCCCGGGCTGATGCCTGAGCTTAAGGCCTTTGCATTAAGTGACTTGACTGTTCTTGCGCTCACTCCTGGTATGTTTCTCGCGGACTTGATAAGGCTGCAGTCTTTTGAGACCACGATTAATGGGCCTGTTTTCCTGACATATCTCCTGCCTCTTTTCTTTCCCTTGCCGCCCCTTATGCTTTTATGCTCTATTCTCTGGAGCTCTTTTTCAAGGCCCAGCGCTACAAGTGTGTTTCTTACATCTTTTGTTTTGTTTAATGACTCTATCTTGTCATCTATTATGAAAGGGAATATGTCTGGGATGCTGTGGTTTTTTGAGACAAGGTCTTTAATCATTGTTGCTGAGATTGCTGACCTGATAGCCTTTCTTCTTTCTTTTTTGTTTATTTTTTTCTCAATGTTTTTTTCTGCTTTTGGAGGGTGGGCCTTTCTTCCACCGACTGTGCCCGGAGCAAATGCGCCGACCCAGTTCATTCTCAGGCCGCGCCTGCTCATTATTTTTCTCGGCACTCTTGAGATCCCGTAGCCATAAGATGTCTTGTACGAGTGCCTTCTTCTTGACAGCTCTGCTGAGGACTTTTTTCCTGCCCTGGGGTCTGAGCCATATGGCTGCTTTTCCGCGCTGTTTATTGAGAGCACTGCTCTCTTGATTAAGTCTGGCCTAATCTCCTCGCTGAACTGCTGCGGGAGGCTTTCCTGGCCTATTTCTTTTTTTGATTTGTCCAGTATTGGTACTTTCATTTTCTTATGTGCTCTATGCTGAGTTTTTCAGCTCTTTGCTTTCTGTCAGGCCTTACTGCGTGGTTAAGCAGTATAAGCCTTTTCTGGTGGCCCTGAACCGAGCCCTTGACAATTATGTAATCATTTTTTACATTTCCATAATGAGGAAATCCGCCTTTAAGGTTGATGTCTTCTGGCTTTGCTGATATCATAATTATCTCTTTGTTGTATTCTGTCCTTGTGTGATAGCCCATCTGGCCTGCCTGCGCAACTCTCCAGATAGCTGACTGCTGCCATGGGCCGAGGTTGCCTGCTGACCGCCTTTTTTTCTCTGACTTGTGCGATTTCAGCGAGATGCCGAACCTTTTTACCGGGCCCTGAAACCCCTTTCCTTTTGTCACAGCATGAGTGTCTATTAATTGGCCATCTTTGAAAACATCTTTTAGTGTAATCTCTTTTCCGAGCTTTTCTTTTGCATATGCAAGCTTCTGCTCTTTTTCTCCGCCTAATGATATCTCAAATATCTCTGGCTTTTTCTTGCCAATGCCTGTAAGCGAGGGCTGTGTATATGCAATGATTCTTATATCGTCATAGTCAGAAATGTCTTTGCCCTGTATTTCTTTTTTTGGGAGTGTTATTTTTCTTGCAAGGTTTTTGTCATTTGTTTTTGCAAGAATTTCGCCGACTGGGTTTATGCCATAGCCTGATTTTTTGTAAAACCTGATAGCAGCAACCTTGAGGGGAGGGCATTCTATTACTGTTACTGGCATGAAAACACTGCTGCCTTTTGTCATTGAGTTTGGCCTTTCATCCCTGAACAGGATGTGTGTCATCCCAGCTTTGTAGCCTGCAAAAAAGCATGGCGATGTCTCTTTTAAAAGAGCAACAGACCTAATTCTGGGGTGCTCGCTTTTTGCCCTTTTCCTGGGCCAAAACTGCATGCTTCCATGTCTTGGGTTTCTTGATTTAGCCATTTTCTGCTTATTTCAGGATAAATATGCCTATTACCCTCTTTTTAGCACAAAAAAAGCCTTTTAGTTAAGCTTTTCTTTTAGAACAAGTTTATATGCTAAACTTTGTACTGAAAAGCTTTTTTTCAGGCTTGTTTAGTTGTTTATGATATTTAAACCCTTTATTATGATTTAAATACTTTAAATGAATCTTTGGAGTGAATTCGGGCTTGTTTATAAATCTTGTTGTTTGGGATTTTGATGAGTCTCAAAAACAAAGTTTTTAATATTGGGCCGGGTTTTTACTTAATAATATGGCAAAGATTAATTTAACTTCAGTGGCCCTGGCTGCAATTGTGTTTTCTGCGCTGTTGTTTGCTTCTGGATGCAATGATGATTCTGGTGAAGAGATTGTCAGAGATGAGTCAAGGACATTTTCCGCGCAAATTGCAGCAGAAAGCATAGAGATTGATATCTCGGATTTCTCCTCTGATAAAGAAGAGTACAAGTCCCATGAGGAGATTAAGCTGAGTGTTTCTGTTCAAAGCAGTGAAAAAGCTGAAAATATTGCTGTAAGAGTGTGGGGAATCAGGCCAAGAAGCTACTCATACATTGACAGCACAAAAGCTGTTTCTCTTGAAAAGGGCAATAATGAGATTTTGTTTGACGAGAAAGCCCCTCCGTGCACATCCGGCTGCGGTGGAGTTAATCCAGGGCCTTATGACATTCATGCTGAGATTCTGGCTGATGGTGAGATTGTTTCAGATTCTAAGATTACAATAGATCTTGCCAGGGGATAATATGGAAGAGATTAGGCTTCTTAAGCTTATTAGGGGTAATGGAAGAATGCAGATGGCTCTTGACGAGGCAATTGCTATTTCATGCTCTGAAGGCAAATCCCTGCCTACTTTAAGGTTTTATTTTTTTGATCCTCCGGCAATTACACTTGGCTTTGGGCAAAATATTAAAAATTTTAACCTTGAAAGGATTTCTGAGAAAGGTTTTGGTTATGTAAGAAGAATGACTGCAGGCACTGCTGTGCTGCACAAGAATGACCTTGTTTATTCTTTGGTTCTTCCTGAAAAAGATCTGCCTGATGAGGTAACTGATGCCTATAATTATCTCAGCGACGGGCTTGTTAACGGGCTTATAATGCTTGGCCTGAATGCTGAAAAGAGAAAGAAAGCAGCTGCTGAGGATAAAAAAAGAAGTGACAGCTGCTATCTTAATGAGAACCCTTATGATGTTGTTGTTAATGGAAAGAAGATTTCAGGCAATGCCCAGATGAGATATTATATGGATAAAGGCCAGGCTGTTGTGCTGCAGCATGGTACTATTATTATTGAGGATAATTTTGGTGAGCTTGTTGACTGCCAGAATTTCAGTGAAGATAAGAAACAAGGGATTTATGAAAGGGGCAGAGAAAAAATAACCTCTATTGAGGCTGAGCTTGGCGAAAAGCCAAGAATTGAGGATATTGAAAAAAAGATGATAGAGGGATTCAGCAAGCTTTTCGAAAAAAAAGGAATCTCTTTTTCTGCAGGAGATCTGAGCAGTTATGAAAAAGGACTTGCTGAAAAGCTTTACAAAGATAAATACAACACTGAACCCTGGAACCACAAAAGATAGGATTCAAATCAGAGAAGATACTTCCCTGTAACAAGCTTCTTAAAAGGGTTTAAAAGATAAGACTCTGCTGATTTTGCAAACCTTACACCTATTGGATCTTTGTGTGCTCTGAAGTGAGGGAAATATGTCCTATTAAGA
>PWVO01000029.1 GCA_003561825.1 Candidatus Woesearchaeota archaeon
AGTGCTGTCAGGAACACCATGCTGCTTAGTGTATGTCATAGGCACATTGCTGATTAGTGTTGGCCCGAACATAACTGAGCCTGTCTCTGTAAAGGTGTTTGTTATGGAGTCATAATTTGTTGGATTAATGCCGTAAAAGATATCTGCTCCAGTAGGGCTCCCTGCTTTTATTGTTCCAAAGTCAAGATCCCCAGGAGCAACTGTTGATGCATAAACCTCATTTTCTATGTTTGGCTCAAGGCAGTCAAACACAAGATGAAGTGATTTTATTGTGCCAGGCACAGTGTCCTCGTACTGGAGCACATCATATCCCTGAACCATTAATGCAAGCCCGTAATAGCCCTGCCACTTATATGTTGGATCTATGTGCTCTATTATCAGCCTTGTTATAACCCCTCCCCTTGCATCAATTGCAACATACCCCACATATGTGCTGAGCAATGCAGCGCCCAGCACTGAAATGAACAGCAAGAGCATTACAAATAATGAGTTAAATGCCTGGTTTTCAAATATGCTTTTTCTTCTCATTTTTTGTCTGCCCTTATTATCTCAATCCCTCCTCTTGCGCCTGGAACAAATTTTATTACAGAGCCTTTTTTCACCTCAAGGATGTCTGCCCACATAGAAGGGAGTGTCAGTATGAACTGCTTGTTTTTTAGCTGCTGAACTTTAATGTAGTTCTGAGAAAGCCTTGTGCCTGTCTTTTGCTTAATGTTGATTCTTCTGTTCATTTAAAGGCCCTATTTTTATGGCATGCATTCCGGGATTTAACAGATTAATATTAATCTCATTTATAAGATTATATATAAAGCTTGTGATTTTTGGTTTTTTGGCTCAACAATAGAAAATTATAAATAATACCTTCATATATAAAGGAGCAATAGCAAAAAAAGGGGATGAATTTGGATAAAAAAAAGGGGATTTTGTTTCTTCAGCCAGTTCCAGAAGAGGATTCTCTTGTTCTTATAAGCAAGAGCAAGGTAAGAAGCCTGCCTGATCTTTTTACAGCCCTTGAATCCATGCCAGATGATGTTTTCGGATACCATGTGAGCTTTAACAAGAATGACTTCAGCGACTGGATAAGGCTTCAAATCAAGGACAGTGTTCTTGCAAATAAAATCCATAAGGCAGAAACCAGAGAGGAGATGGCTATTGCTATTAAGCAAAGGATTAATGATCACATGAGGGGCTCTTCTGACAGGCCAGGCAATAAAAGTGCAAAAGCAGCTGAAAAAAGGCCTAAAGAAAAAGCAGGGAAGGATTCTGGAAAAAAGAAAAAGAAGCAGGAAAATAAAAAATTTAGAACAAGGAAATTTTCTGAAACAAAAAAGAAAACAATTCAAGGTAAATCACAAAAAAGGGGGAAAAACATGAAAAATAACAATCAAAGCCATAAGAAAATTGCTTCAAGAAGTGCTTCAGGAGATATGATGTTTTTTGCTGAGGGTGTTGGAAACCTTTCAAACCTGATTGACCTTCTTGAGGCACTTGAGATGAATGGCCATCTTTTCAGCAGGCATGTAGGGCAGGGCTTTGACCATTTTGCTGACTGGATTGAGCATGCTCTTCTGATGAAAGGACTTGCAAAAGAGCTTAGAAAGATTAAAGATAGGGATAAATATATTGCAGCAATCTCAAAGAAAGTTAAGCCATGGAGGCTTTTGCATGAAAAGCCGGAGATTAAGGCTGAAACAAAAAAGATCAAGGAAACTAAAGCAAAAAAGAAAAGTAAAACTGCTAAAATAAGAAAGCCAAAAGAGAAAAAAACAATTAAGCCAAAGGCTGCAAAAAAAGCAAAGCCCAGCAAAATGCCTGGAGCAAAACCTGTGGCTGCAAAGAAAAGCATTAAAACTCCAAAAGCAGCTAAACAGGCAAAAAAGCCTGCGGAAAAAAAGAAAAAAAATGCAGGAAATGCAGCAAAAGAAGCAAATGCAGATAGCAGGCAGCTTAAAGAGATAATTGAAAAAGAGAACCTTATACTCAAAAAAGAGCAGGAAATTGAGCTTAGGGAAAAAAAGATTCATGAGGTTGAGCAGAGGATTGAAAGCAAGCTTAATGAGATGGCAGCTAAGCAGGATAAGCCGCAGAAAAAAGAGAAATTTCTTTCAAGGGATTTTCTCCAGGGTGTTGCTATCGGAATACTGCTGACTGTGCTGCTTGCCCTGATTTATATCAATTTTATTTCACCTTTAGGCCTTATCCCCTGGCTGTAAGTTTTGTTTAAAGGGGGCGTGAAAGCGCAAATGCAATGAAATGTAAGTGTAAAAAGGAAAGTTTGACAGCTGTAGCTTTAGGATTCCTGTTTTTAATAGTCTTAAGTGGCGAGTTTTCTTACTCTTACTCTGAAGAAGATGCAAAAGAAGCTTTTTTTATCGGAGAAAGGGTTTTTATCAATGCTTCTGGAACAGAAGGCTGCGAAGAGGCCTATTATATCACTGCTTTTTCTGCAAATGGAAACTTAACATATGAGTCAGGAAACAAAAGCAGCCTTTATTTTGTGCCAAGGCATCTCGGAGAATATGAGATTCGGGTGATTTGCGCACAAGATGGGGGCTCTTCAGAAGATGAAAATGCTTATAATGAGATTGCATGGAAGATTCTTGTTATTCATGATGAAAGCCAAAGCAGGGTTATTATTCCCGGAGATGAGTTTTTTATTGGAGAGGATGTTCTTGTCCACATTAGGGACATTGAGAATATCAAATCTATTAATATAACAGGCAGCAAGGATCCTGATAAAGCATTGCTGGCATGGGATCTCAATGGCTCCAGTGCAAAAGAGGATGATAATGAGGATTTGGTGAATGCTGCTGGCAGCAGAGAGGCAATAAAATCACCTATTGTTTTCAGGGCAAGGGAAAAAGGAGATTATTCTGTTGTTGCTGAATTTTTTTACAGAGAGATTGTTGAAAAGAATTTCAGCATTTCTGCAAGAGAT
>PWVO01000098.1 GCA_003561825.1 Candidatus Woesearchaeota archaeon
TGGCCCATATCACGCTGGTAGCATAGGTTAAGCTCTACATCCAGGACAGTGCCTGAGCCGCAGCCGTCTATTATATAGTAATCTTCAAGGCCATAACCCTGAAGGTTTTCTATGCAGCTTGTTCGGTTGCTGGCAAAAAAGCAGTCATCTGGCAATTGCTTTTGAAGGCTTTTTTCTGGGCTAAATCTCACAAATTCAGTCAGGTAAAGGCCCAAAAACAATACAATTAAAAATACAATAATCAGAAGGATAAAGATTTGCTTAAGTCCAATATGCATTCCAGATTTAGGCTTAAAAACATAATTCATTGACTTTTTTCTTTCTGAAGCTTTGTTTTTTTTGTTGTTTTGTAAAATCATTATAATTTCTCCTCTAATATCAAAAGATCACTCCGCTCCATTAATTCGAGCTTATTTTTTTGGAAAATTCCTCCAATCTGCTTTCACCCAAGCCAATGCATGCTGTTTCTTATTAATATCAGCTTTCCTCTTTCTTGGGCAATATTGCTCATTTTTTTATAGTATTGCCCCCCCCCCGTATAAATATTTTGTGTTTTTTTAAGCCAAGGCCTAGAAAATTATATAAAGTGCTCCTGCTTTGGGATTATTATGTCGCTTTTCAAGGATATGCTTAGGAATGATGAAAGCCTTTTTGTTAATGCTGTTGCGCTTGACTATGACTATATGCCTAAGGAGATCAAGTACAGGGAGAATGAGCAGCATTATATGGCCTCGTGCATTAAGCCGCTTCTGCAGAAAAGAAACGGAAGGAATCTTTTTATCTGCGGTGCTCCGGGTATTGGCAAGACTGTTGCATGCAGGCATGTTCTCCAGGATCTTGAGGATGAGAGTGATGAGGTTATTCCTATTTACATTAACTGCTGGCAGAAAAATACTTCTTACAAGATTCTTATTGAGATTTGCTCTTTATTAGGGTATAAGCTGACGCACAACAAGAAAACTGACGAGCTTTTTAATGTTGTTAAGGGGATTATTAACAAGAAGTCTGCTGTCTTTGTTTTTGACGAAGCTGACAAGCTTGAAGACTATGATTTCCTGTATATGATTCTTGAGGAGATTTACCGCAAGGCAATTTTCTGCATCACTAACAGCAGGGACTGGGTTGCAGGGCTTGAGGACAGGATAAGGTCAAGGCTTATGCCTGAATTGCTTGAGTTCAGGCCTTATAATGCCAATGAAACTGAAGGGATATTAAAAGAAAGGATTAAGATGGCTTTTGAAAGAGGCGTGTGGGAAGATGATGCTGTTGAGATTGCTGTAGAAAAGACTTGCGAGATAGAGGATATAAGGACCGGGCTTTATCTGCTTAGGGAATCTGGGAATGTTGCTGAAGACAGGTCTTCAAGGAAGGTTTCTGCTGCTGATGTTGAAAATGCTGTTAAGAGGCTTCCTGAGTTCAGCTCAAAGAAAAGCTCTGATATAGAGGATGATGAGTCAAAGATGGTTCTTGATGTTGTTAAGAAAGGCCAGGGCAAGAGGATTGGCGAGCTTTTTGAGGATTACAAGGCTGCAGGAGGGAATTCTGTTTACAAGACTTTTCAGAGGAAAATCACAAAGCTTGACAAAGACGGGTTTGTTGTTACTGAAAAGATTCCCGGAGGGAAGGAAGGTAATACTACTATTGTAAAATACAAGGATGTTACTAAGAAGCTTACTGAATTCTGAATTCAGCAAAGCTGTTTTCTGGCTGTTCATACTCTATGTCTATGCTTTCTACTCTGGCAAATGAGGGGCCTTTTCTGCAGAACTCTATGAGCTTTTCAATGCTTTTTTCAGGGCCTTCTGCAAGGACTTCAACACTTCCATCTGGATTGTTCCTGGCATGGCCCTTTATTTCAAGGCTTTGGGCCTCTCTTCTTACGCTGTATCTAAAGCCTACGCCCTGGACTGTGCCCTTTATTGTGATTTTTGCTCTTATCATATGTTATAATAAAGCTTTATTGTATTTTAATTTTATGCCACTGGACACTGGACATTGGGTGAAATAAGGTATTTAAAGGAATTTGCGTTTCCATATTGTATTGGAGGTGATAGTAAGTAACACATTCCCACCTTCTAAAGAAGGGGGCTTTCAGGTGACTGAGCCTGTGTTACCAGACTTAGCAAAGAGATTTGCTACGTTATCTGTGATGTAGAAACCCAACAATTTGCTCAGTTGTTGGCTCTTTCGTGGCACTGTAAACAGCTCTGAGGGATTCGGAGCAGTCAACCACATTGCGAAGCACGGATAACCTTGTCGAGAGCAACATAACCTGCGTGGGGCGGGGGGCTTACAGCCAAGGTGGTTAAATCCACCAAGCCCCACATCAAATTCAACAATGTATAATGGAGGTAAACGGGCTTCCTCCCACAGATAAATCTGTGGGTATCCGCCCTACGATTTTATGAACAGCTATAATAAAAAAATTGAACAGGTGTTTTTCAGGCAGATAAGGGATTTGACTCTCAGGACTTCAAGGCCAGATCAAAGGAGGTGGTGCTGATGGAATGCGATATTTATACTGATGAAGGGATTAATGGATATATGGATGATGACTGCATATCAAGTGTTGAGAATGGCTTTATGAGCGGTTATCTTGAAGCTGAAGGGGGTGATTAAGATATTTTTCAGAAGAAGGACTGATTTTTTGGACTGGAAAAGCTACAAGAGCAAGGTAGATTTTCTTGAGTTTTTTTACTGGCAGCAGAGCACTCACAGGGAAAGCATAAGAAATTCTTAAATCCATACCAAACGCCTCTTTTTCCCCTCATTACGAGGGGTTTTTTTTCTTAACCAAAAACTATTAAAAAGATGAGTTCTTTAGGTATTAAATGGCTTTTAAAAAAGGGGTTAAACTGCTGTTTTTGATTGTTTTGCTGCCTGCTCTGCTTGGGTGCAATGGGCATGATTCTTTGTTTAAGGAGGAATTTTACAGGCCTGATTTTTCTGATGCTGAAAACGAGATAATCAATTCTTTTCTTTTTGAGGCATATCCTCTGGATGATGAGGCTCTTGATACTTTAGCCAGGAAGATGTCTTCTGCTGATTTTGTGCTTTTGGGCGAATCAACGCACGGCACAAGCGAGTATTACAGCCTGAGGGCAGAGATTTCAAAAAGGCTTATTGAGGATTATGGCTTTAGCTTTATTGCTGTTGAGGGTGACTGGGATTCTCTGTACAGGGTTAACCAGTATGTTAAGCACAAGAGGGGGGGAAGTGCTGAGGATGCTTTGAGGGGCATTGAGAGGTGGCCTCTGTGGATGTGGAGGAATTATGAGACTGCTGGTCTTGCTGAGTGGATGAGGGATTATAATGAAGGGAAAAGGCCTGAGGAGATGGCTGGGTTTTACGGCATGGATGTTTATGATGCTGAGAGGTCTTTTATGGCTTTGCGGGCTTTTTTTTCTGAGAATGAGATTAATAGCAAAGAAGCTGATGACTTTTTTGAGTGCTTTTATTTTGCAGAGGAGTCTTTTCATTATTACCCTGGGCTTTCTATGGAAGGGCATGTGTGCAGTGAAGAGGCTGAGGGGCTTGTTGGGTATATTGAGGAAGAGCTTTCCGGTGTGCTTGATGACGAGGTTTTGTTTTATGTGGGGCAGAATGCTTATGTTGTTAAGGGGGCTGAGAAGCATTTCAGGATAAGGAGCGACCCTGAGTCGTGGAACAGCAGGGTTCTTCATATGTTCAGCACAGTTGAGAGGCTTAGTGAGCATTATGGCGAGGGATCAAAGGCTATTGTCTGGGCCCACAATACTCATGTTGGCGATGCAAGGTTTACGCCTATGGGGGCTGCGGGAAGCCTGAACAGCGGACAGCTTTTCAGGGAGAATTATGGCAGTGATGCTGTTTTTATACTGGGCTTCGGAGCCTATAAGGGAGATGTGCTTGCTGGAAGGCAGTGGGGGGCTGAGATGCTTGAGATGGAGATGCCTGAGGCAATTGACGGAAGCATTGAGGCTCTGCTTGAGAAAGCCGGGTTTAAGCAGGGTGTTTTTGTTTTCAGGGATTCGCCTGAGAAGATTGAAAGGCCTATTCCCCACAGGGCTGTTGGTGTTGTCTACAACCCTGAGCGGGAAGCTCATGGGAATTATGTGCCTACTATTATGCAGCATAGGTATGATGCTTTTATTTTCTTAAGGGAAACAGGGGCTTTGGGGTTTATTTATTAGAGGTTTTAAAAGAGCAAGGTATAAAAAGGATTAATGTTTTATGATAAAAATGGATGACAGATTAAAGGCACCAATGATTTTATGCTTTGTAGGGAGCATATTGCTTTTTCTTGAGTCTGTTACAGATATTATTTTAAAGGATTTTTACGAGCAAGAGATTTTTGCGATTTTTGAATCAATTATTCAAATACCTATTGGACAGATTTGGCTTGTAATGGGAATTGTCGGTATTGTTCTTTCTTTGGGGTTAATGGCCTTGCTGCTCTATATGTATAAAAAGGGCGCAGGGTCTGGGCATTTTATTGCAATATTAGTTATTTCTCTGATTGGCTTTGTTTCTTCTACTGCGGTTTTTTCCCTGATATTCATATTAATTGGGAGTATAATTGGGATTGTTGCAACAAGCAAAAAATAGTCTAGATGCTAAATTCTGCCAGGATTAAGGCAAAATATTTAAATGGCCTTATTTTACCACTTAGCATGAACACTTTTATTAAGGAAGAGATTATGCTTAGGAAAGAGCATTTTATTGAGAAGATTAGAGACGGAGCTATATTTATACACCCTACTGACACAATATATGGAATTGGGTGCAATGCGCTTAACAGCAAGGCTGTTGAAAAGATAAGGAAGATTAAAAAGATGAACACTATGCCTTTTTCTGTGATTGCTCCCTCAAAGGAATGGATTCATAAAAACTGTGTTGTTACAGGTGATGTTGAGAAGTGGCTTAAGAAGCTTCCAGGAAGGATAACTCTTATTCTTAAGCTGAAGAATAAAAAGGCTGTCTCAAAATCTGTGAACAACAGCTGGGACACTATTGGGGTCAGAATCCCCAAGAACTGGTTTTCTGATTTGGTTGCTGAGGCCGGTGTGCCTTTTGTAACTACAAGCGCCAATGTATGCGGCGAGGATTATATGAAGTCTGTTGACGAGCTTGATGTAAAGATAAGGAACAATGTTAATTTTATTATTTATTCTGGGGACAAAAAAGGAAAGCCTTCCAGGATTATTGACCTTACTAAAGATAAGCCTTCTATTCTAAGGAGGTAAAATGGAAGACAAAAAAAAGCTTAGAATTCTTGCATCCGGAGATATACACGGGGATACTGGGCTGGCCAGGAGGCTGGCTGAAAGGGCTGAGAAAGAGAATGCTGATATTGTTATTCTGTGCGGTGACTTTACAATGGGTGAGAAGAGCATATATAATATTTTCGGGCCTTTTGCAAGCAAAAACAAAAAGGTTATTTTTATCCCGGGCAATCATGAGACTGCGGCAACTGCTGATTTTCTTGCTGAGGTTTATGGGGCTAAGAACCTGCATGGGTATTCTGCAAGGTATAAGGATGTAGGGCTTTTTGGATGCGGAGGGGCTAATATTGGGCTTTTTCAGCTTAGTGAGAAGGAGATTTTTGAGATGCTTAAGAAAGGGTTTGAGCATATCAAGTACTTAAATAAAAAGATCATGATTACTCATGTGCACCCTTCTGAAAGCAAGATGGAGAAGTTTACTCAGTTTTTTCCTGGCTCTGCTGGCGTGAGGATGGCGATTGACTCTTTTTCGCCTGATATTCTGCTGTGCTCGCATGTGCACGAGGCTGAGGGCATTGAGGAGAAGATTGGAAACACAAGGGTTATTAATGTTGGCCGCAAAGGAAAGATTATTGATATTTAGGAATAGCTGCTCCTGTCCCAGCAATGAGTGCATAAGTTTTGTTTTGGAAGGCCTATTGATTCTATCATGTCTTCAAGCTTTTGGTAAGCAAGTGAGTCAAGGCCGATTTTTTGTCTGATGTTCTCGACCATTTCATTGTATCTTTCTGAGCCATTTGCAAGAAATTCTTTAATGATATCATCATCTATTGATGCGCTGCCTTTAATCTCCTGGATTGCTTTAATGCCTGCAAGCACGCTGTCTTTGGTGTTTGAAAAATTTAGGAATTCGCAAGGGTAAATTGGCGGAGGGCTTGCAATTCTCATATGAATCTCTTTTGCTCCGCTTTTTCTTATTCTGGAGGTAAGGTTCCTGAGCTGTGTTCCCCGCACAATTGAATCATCCAAGAATATAACCTTAGCTCCTTTAAGCATTGTAGGAGAGATTGTGAGCTTTTTCTGGGCTATCTCGTCTCTTTTTTCCTGTGTCCATGGTGTAAAGCTTCTTGCCCATGTGTGGCTGTACTTACTAATTGGGAAGCGTTGATGTATGTCTCTGGCCTCTGCATATCCTGCTGCATGATGTAATCCTGAGTCTGGTATTGGCGCAACAAAATCTGCAAAGACTGTGTCATTTCTTGCAAGTGCTGCTCCGCATCTCATTCTTGCTTGGCTGACTTCCATTCCTTCATAGACAGCATTGGGATAGCCATAATAAATCCAAAGAAATGAGCAGGCCTGCATCTCTTTTCCGGGCTGTTTTACCTGCTCTATGTGGCTTTTGTCAAAAAAAACAATCTCTCCTGGGCCGAGCTCGCGCTCAACTGAATATCCAAGCTGATCAAGGGCAAAGCTCTCTGATGCTGCTGCATATGCTTTTTTCTTTTTTCCTATGATAACAGGGGTTCGGCCAAGCCTGTCTCTCATTGCATAAATCCCTTTTTCTGACATTAAAAGGGCTGAGAATGAGCCTTTTATTCTTTCCTGGGCTTTTATCAGGCCTTCTTCAATGCTTCTGCTTTCATGGCCTATAATGTATTTCCCAACAACTTCTGTTGCCTGGGGAAAGTCATGGCCTTTTTCTTTGACAGAGAATGATACACCGCTTTCAAAAGCTTCCTGAACAATCTCATCAATATTGTTTGCCCTGCCTACTGCAACTATTCCGAATTTGCCGAGCCTTGAGCTTATTACTGTTGCCCTGTCATAGTCATCAGTTATTATTCCTATTGCAGAATTGGCTTTTTTGTGTTTTAGCTCTGAAATGAACTGGGGCCTGAAATAGTTTTCATGTATACTCTTGTTGATTAGGGTAAAATTGTCATTGTAGTACGGGGCTATGCCGCCTGTCCTGGTGCCAAGATGATAATGGTAGTCTGTTCCGTAATAGATGTCCTTTATGCAGTTCTTTCCTGAAACAACGCCGAAAAATCCTCCCATGTGCTTTTCAAAATAATGCTTGCTTTAATATTTTTATATCATTAAAAATAATTACTAGAATTATTGTTTCAGCCTTTGATTACTCCGATTGGCTCTATTCTTGTGACTTTTGTTGATATGCCTGCATTGTGCACTGAGTCAACTACATCCTCTACATCTTTGTAGGATTTGGGTGCTTCTTCTGCAAATGATCCCCATGCCCCTGCCTTGTTCTCAATCCCCATTTTTGTCAGCTCGCTGCTTATGCTCTGGCCTTTAAATCTGCGCAATGCCTCGTTTCTGCTCATTGCCCTTCCTGAGCCGTGGCAGGAGCTTCCAAAGGTTTTGTTCAATGCCTCCTGGGTGCCTTTGCAGATGTATGATGCTGTGCCCATTGTGCCTGCTATTAAAACAGGCTTTTCAGGGTATGATCTTGTGGCGCCTTTTCTGTGAACGTAGTAATTTTTTCCATTGATGTTTTCAAGCTTTACAACATTGTGGCAGACTGCGTAAACTGTGTGCATGCCCATGTCCTCCCATTGTCTTCGAAATACTTTTTCAAATGTTTCTCTTATCCAGTGTGCCATTACCTGCCTGTTTGCAAATGCATAGTTGACTGCGCATTTCATTGCGCTGTAATAGTCCTGGCCCTCTGGAGAGTTTACTGGAGCGCAGGCAAGCTGCCTGTCAGGGATTTTGAGATTGTATTTGCGGACTGCTTTTTCCTGAATTTTTAAGTAGTCTGAGGCTACCTGGTGGCCAAGCCCCCTGCTGCCGCAGTGAAGCATTACCATTGCCTGGCCTTTGTCTGCAATGCCTATTGATTTTGCATAGTCTGGGTCAAATATGCCTGTGACTTTCTGTATCTCAAGGAAGTGGTTTCCTGCGCCTAAGGTGCCTAGCTGGGGAAGCCCTCTCTTTCTTGCCATTGCTGATACTTTTGAGGGGTCTGCTCCCTGCATGCAGCCTTTTTCTTCTGTGTTCTCAATGTCCTTCTGTATGCCATAGCCTTTTTCAACTGCCCATTTTGATCCGAGGCGCATTACTTCCTCGAGCTCGTTTTCTTTTATCCTGAGCTTGCCTTTTGAGCCAACGCCGCATGGTATTGCGCTGAAAAGCTCGGTTATAAGCTGCTTGAGCTTTGGCTTTATCTCGTCAAATGTCAGGCTTGTCCTTATTGAGTTTATTCCGCAGTTTATGTCAAAGCCGCAAAGGCCTGCTGAGATTATTCCATTTTCCGGGTCAAATGCGCTTACTGCGCCCATTGGCAGGCCGTAGCCGAAGTGCATGTCCGGAAGGCCTACAACTGGCTCTGCAACTCCGGGCAGGCATGCTACGTTTGTCAGCTGCTCTACTGCGCTGTCTTCTATGTCGCCCATGATTTTTTCATTGGCAATTATTCTGGCATTAACATTCATGCCTGGCCTTGCTTCTTTTGGAAGCTCCCATTCATATTCTGTTATTTTTTTCAGCTTTTCTTTCATTAGCAGCACCTATATGTCAAGGCTTACTGTTGCCTTGTAAATTCCTTTTTCATTTTCAACCTTGAGCTTGTAGTATGTAACGCCTTTTACAAGAACTCCTGCTTTTTCAGGTGTTACTGGCTCTCCGTATATTTTTGCCCTGATTGTTTTTTCATCTGCATGCTCAACCTCAAATCTTGAGAAAAACATTTCGTGTATGTCAACAAATGCTATGAGCTCCTGCAGCCAGCTTACCATAAGGTCTTCAAGGGAATCGCCTTTGACTTCAACCTCAATAAACCTGTCAGTGCTTATCTGGCTTATGTCGCAGATTACGCTGAACATTGCAAGAGCTGAGTTTTCAAAAAGCTCTGCAAGTGTTTTTCCATATGCCTCAAACATTACATCTGAGGTTATTTTGTCTATAAATTTGTATTGCTCCATTTTAAGCAGGATTTATGTTTTTATTTAAACTGAAAGTTCTTTTTGTTTAAAAGCCTTATGAAATTATAGTAAGCGACTAAATTAATAGGGCAAAATTTATATATAAGTATCATCATCTCAGTATTTGAGGTGATAATTATGAACCAAAAAGAGATTGCCCTTAGAGAGAAGATAATTTCTTTGCATAAGAAGAAAAAGCCTACCCGGGAAATCGCATATCTTCTGGATGTAAGTAAATCTAAAGCTGCATTTTGGGTAAAAAGGTTTAAAGATACAAATGATCTTAAAAACAGACCGAGAAGTGGTAGACCAACACCCTTAAAGCAGAATGATCTTGAAGAGATAAAACATCTCCTTAAATCAAAGCTTTTATCATCTAAAAGCAAAGCAGGAACATCATCAAAAGAAGTCCTTCAGCTTATAGAACAAAAAACAAATATAAAATATAGTTTGCGCCATACAGAGAGAATTATGCATAAAATGGGGCTTTCATTGATAACTCCTAGGATAGGACATATACGGAAAGACGAACAAGCACAAGAAAAATTTAGGCGGAGCTTTAAAAAAAACTTCGCAAGGAATATTTGGGCGTTTCAATCATAACATTTGATGAAGCAAGTTTTAGGCTTGTTCCAGTTTATAAGAAAGTATGGTTCTTTAAGGGAGAAAAGCCTAAAGGCGTCTTTTTTTGGAGCAATAAAAAAATAAATATATTTGGGGCACTTATTGATGGTAAAAAACTTCATTATGAATTTTATGATTCAATGAACACTCTAACTTATATGGCTTTTTTGTCAGGGTTTGTAAAAAATCTTCGCAGAAAGAAGAGATATGTTTTTCTTTTTGATAATGCTCCATACCACAAATCCTCAAGCATAATGAAATATCTTGCTGAACTGGATAGGAATATCTCTGTTGAATTCTTTCCCCCTTATTCACCTGAGTTAAATCCAACAGAAACCTGTTGGAAAGTAATAAGAGCTAATGTAACCAACTCAACATATTTCCCTACATTGGAAAGTATGCAAGAGGAAATTGAATCATTTATTGAGAAGAAGCGTTTTAAGCTTAATTTGCCCCATTATTTATGTCGTTGACTATTATGATTTTAGGGGAAACTAAGGATTTACTATTTTATAAATACAACAAAGTTTTTTAAATAATCAGATATTAATGCCAGAAGTATGGGGCTGAGAAAAAAAGGGGACGAACTAGAGCTGCCTGATATTCCGGACTTTTCTGAGAGAAAATCAAGCCTGTCATCCAGAGCATCTGCTTTTAATGAAAGCAGGCCTGAGAAAAAAAGGGAAAAAAGAAAAGCAAAACAGAAAAAAACTTCTTCTAAAATAAAGGCTAAAGCTGACACTGCTAAAAAGAAAAAAGATAAAGCAAAGCATCATTTTATTCTTAAAAACGGGCATAAGATAAGAAGCCTTGAAGAGCTAAAAGAGGCTCTTAAGTACATAGATGAAAATACTTTCAAGAAGCATGTAAATGCTAAAAAGAATGATTTTGCAAGCTGGGTTAAGTCTTCTGTAAAGGATTCTGGCCTGGCAAAAAAGATAAAGAAATCTGAAAGTAAAGATGAGATTGTCAGGCATATTGAGTCTTTAGGGAAAAGAAAAGATTATGAAGCCAAAATTAAAAGGCTTGAGCAGGAAATAATATCCAAAGACAATGAGATAAAGGCTATTAAAGAAGAGCTTAATAGGGCAAAAGATATGCGGCCTGAAGCTAAAACTGCGAGCAAAATTGCAGTAAAAGAAATAAAGGAAAAGGAGAAAGAGCTGAAAAAAGGCAAGGACAGGATTGAAGAGATTAAAAGAAAAGAAAGCAGCCTTGTTAAGAAGTCAGAAAGGATTGATTTTTTTGAGAGGGAGTTCAATAAGATAATAGAGGAGCAGGAGAAGAATAACCTGCTTATAGGGGAGCTTTATGCCAAATTCCAGGAAAAAGAGGAGGATTTAAGAGAGAAAAACAGGATTATAGAAAAA
>PWVO01000025.1 GCA_003561825.1 Candidatus Woesearchaeota archaeon
CATTGTCTGCTTTTTGCTGACAATCATCACAATAATATTTTTTTGATTCTCCTTTATTTGATAAGAACCTTTTTCTGCAAAGCCTGCAATATTTCACAATATTATACTCTACCATTTTATCTCCTTCTGCGCTGGTTTCTTCTATAGTTAGACTTTACTTCTATATCACCAGATCCGCAGTCTTTACAGCTTAGTGTTGTTGTTGAACTTGATTTTTTGCCATGGTGGTAATTTCTGCGGGACTTGATGCTGTTTCCGCGGCATTTTCTGCAGGTTTTCATCTAAAACCTCCTGGGCTTATGCTTTTCATAGCATTCCCTGCAGAACACTGGCTTTCCTTCTGTTGGCTTAAAAGGCACTTGGCATTCCTTTTTGCAGTCATTGCAGGTTGCTTTATGCATCTCCCTTGGCCCTCTGCTGAAGCTATTATCGCGGAAATTGCTGTAATTATTTTCTCTGAACATCCCGCCTCCTGACCTGGAGCTGCCTGACCTATTGGATCCATTCCTTTGCCTGTTATTATTTCTTCCCATATTCTAAATTCACTTTAATTTTTTATTAAGAAATCATCAAAGAACCAAAAAGATTCATTAAAATAAAACTCTGAAAATGCCTTAATTATTATACTAGAAAGAATCCTTTCTTTATAAAAATTTGCATTTTTTTTGCCTAGTATTATAAGTTCAAACACCATTTGTAACTGTCAGCTTGCCTGCTGCCGGAGACAATTATCTGAAAATAAGTTTCATGGAAAAATGATATCATATATGTTTTACTAGGTTTGCTTTTTTATTTTGCTCCGGCAGTAAGCATAGCTTCATTAATTTTTTTATGCCTCATTTAACTCCTGCATTCTTTTTTTTATTGCTTTTTCTTCTGTTTCAAGGCTCTTTAGCTCTTGTTCAAGGATGTTTTTTTCCTCCTCTTTTGAAGGGCTTGGAATGCTGTAAAACCTTCTCCATCCAAAGCCTCTTCTGAAAAAGCCTCTAGGCCTTGGCATCTGGCTGCTCTGCCATAATGGTGTGCACCATCCTCCTGTGCCCATTGGTCCTGTTCCGTCTCCTCCTGGCATTTTTTACCTCCTGGCAAGATTAGCCCCTTGCCATTGGGCTGCCGCATTTAGGGCATTTCTGCTGGCTGCATGGCCTGCCTCTTGCATGCTCTGACTTGTATCCGCACTCAGGGCAAACACATACTCCTCCCGGGCCTGCGGCAAAAGGCCCGCCCATTCTTCCTCTTCCCTGGCCTGTTGGCCCTGTTCCGTCTCTTCCTGGCATTTTTTACCTCCTGGCAAGATTAGCCCCTTGCCATTGGGCTGCCACATTTAGGGCATTTCTGCTGGCTGCATGGCCTGCCTCTTGCATGCTCTGACGAAACCCATTTGTGCCCGCATTTAGGGCATACGCATACTCCTCCTGGGCCTGCTGCAAAAGGCCCTCCCATTCTTCCTCTTCCCTGGCCTGTTGGCCCTGTTCTGTCTCCTCCTGGCATCTTATAGTCACCTCCGTGGATTTTTATTGCCTTTCCATTAACAAGGGCTTCTGAGACTTTTTCTCTTGCTCTTGCTAATGTTCTCTGGAAAGTTGACTGGTGAATTTTCATGCTGGCAGCAGCATCTGCCTGGCTTAGTTTGTCAAGGTCTGAAAGCCTTAATGCCTCAAGCTCGTCAACAGTAAGATCAACTTCCTCGAGCATCCTGAGGGGGACTGCTCTTGGCTTGAAGTATGTAACCTCTGGCTCAAAACCTACAAGCTTTATTTTTCTTGGCCTTACCATTATGCATTATAATGCATAATACTATTTAAGCTTTTGTGTTTTTGAGTATATATTTTCAAAAAAGAGATTATCTTTAGTAATCCAGCGGGCTTTTGATATTGCAGATATTGTTTTTTGAGACTTTTGTATAGATAAGGGTTGTGCTTATGTCAGAGTGGCCCAGCAAGTCTCTGATATACCTTATGTCTGTTCCGTTCTCCAGAAGATGTGTTGCAAAAGAATGCCTTAATGTATGAGGGGTTATTTTTTTGTTTATACCTGCTTTTTCTGCTGTTTTCTTTATGATCTGCTGTATTGTCCTTTGAGTGTATTTTGTGTTTCTTTTTGTAATGAAAACATGCCCTTTCTTGTTTTCTGTAAGGCTGATTAAGCTTTCCTTTGCTTTTGAGGATAGCATTACAATGCGGTCTTTTTTTCCTTTTGATCTTTTTAGGTGTATTAAGCTTCTGCCAAAATCAATGTCCTCCCATTTAAGGCTTATTATCTCGCTTATTCTTAGGCCTGCTGAGTAGCCTATCTGGATTATCAGCCTGTGGTTCAGGTTTTTTGTGGCTGAGATTAAATTTCCTATTTCTTGTTTTGAGAGTATTGCCGGAAGTTTCTTTTCTCTTTTTACAATTGGCAGGCTGTCTGCTATGTCCTGTATTTCAGGGCTTTGCTTTTTCAGTGCATTAAAGTAGAATTTAAGTGCAAAGCATGCAGCCCTAAGTGTCTCATCAGAGGCCCCTTTTTCAATAAGCCAAAGTAGATAGTCTCTTGGCTGCTTTTTGGAGTCTATAAGCTTTTTAACATGGTAAAGATAGGCCTTTATTGTTTTAGGAGAATATCCCCTGAGCTTACATTCGTCAGTTATAATGGCCTCATAATCCATTAGCTGGCCATATGAATCAATATTTATAAAGATTCTTCGCAAAATCCCGCAAATCTCCCGGTTAAACGCTATATAACCTCGCTTAATAGTTGTTATAATCAATTAAGTTTTGGTGCCTACCGCTTCTATAAAATTAGATTCGTATTGATGATACACAGAAGAAGTTTTTCTTACACTTAGAATTTTGAAATTACTTAATTTTTCTTTCATGTATTCTTCACTAAAAAAATGTCGAATATGCCCTTTTTTATA
>PWVO01000140.1 GCA_003561825.1 Candidatus Woesearchaeota archaeon
AAAGAAGACCCCACAATCCAGATAGAGATCAATGAAGAGACAGGAGAGCACCTTATGCACGGCATGGGCGAGCTTCACCTTGAGGTTATTGAAAACAGAATCAAGTCAGAAAAAGGCGTTGATGTAAAAACCTCTCCTCCAATAGTAGTCTACAGAGAGGCAATCTCAAGACCTTCAGAAGAAGCAGAGGGAAAAAGCCCGAACAAGCACAACAAGCTCTATTTCAGGGTTGAGCCTCTTTCAAAAGAGTTTGTTGAAGCAATAAGAAAAGGCGAGCTTCCAGAGATGAGAATCAAAAAGAAAGACCAGGAACTATGGTCAAAGCTTGAAGAGCTCGGCATGGACAGCAAAGAGGCAAGAAAAGTAAGAGAGATATACAAAGGCAACATTCTTGTAGACGCGACAAGAGGAATAGTCCATATAGGGGAAATAATAGAAATGGTAATGGACATGTTTGAGGATGTAATGTCAGCAGGCCCAATAGCAAGAGAGCCATGCTTTGGCGTCAAAGTCATGCTGACAGATGTTAAGCTCCATGAAGATGCAATCCACAGGGGGCCTGCCCAGGTATACCCTGCAGTGAGAGATGGTATAAGAGGAGCAATAATAACAGCAAAGCCATTGATATATGAGCCAATGCAGACACTTCAGTTTGAGGCTCCTGCAGACTTTATGGGTGAAGTATCAAAACTAATATCCAACAAGAGAGGCCAGCTTTTAGACATGAAGCAGGAAGGCAATCATATAACAGTAAAAGGGAAGCTACCAGTAGCAGAGATGTTTGGAATGACTTCAGAGCTCAGGTCAGCAACAGGGGGAAGAGGCAACCATTTCCTTGTTGACCAGTCATTCGAGAGGCTTCCAGGCGAGCTTCAGGACAAAGTAGTGCACCAGATAAAGCAGAGAAAAGGCCTGAAAACAGAGGAGGAATAAGTGGTTTTTTATAGAAACCTTTATATATTAATTAAAAAACCACTTTTTGTTAAAATCAAATAAATTTTTGGAGGGATAATTATGGCTACAAAAGAGCATATAAACCTTGTATTTGTAGGACATGTTGATCATGGAAAATCAACAACAGTAGGAAGGCTGATATTTGACTCAGGGGGAATTCCTGATCAGGAGCTAAGAAAGCTTCAGGAAAAGGCAAAAGACCTTGGAAAAGTGGGCTTTGAGTTTGCCTTTGTTATGGACAGCCTTAAAGAAGAGAGAGAAAGAGGAGTAACAATCGACCTGGCTCACAAGAAATTTGAGACAGAAAAGTACTTCTTCACAATAATTGATGCACCAGGCCACAAGGATTTCATCAAGAACATGATAACAGGAGCATCACAGGCAGACGCAGGCGTCCTTGTAGTTGCAGCAAATGACGGAATAATGGCCCAGACAAAAGAGCACGTATTCCTTTGCAGAACACTTGGAGTAGAGCAGCTTATAGTTGCAGTCAACAAGATGGACATGAAGGATTACAGCGAAGAGACATTCAATAAGATAAAAGCAGATGTTGAGACACTGCTGAAAAGCGTTGGCTATAACCCTGAAAAAGTACAATTTGTTCCAATTGCTTCACTGCCAGGAGAGAATGTAGTAAAAAACACAGGCAAGATGCCATGGTACAAGGGTCCAACCCTTCTTCAGGTACTTGACTTGCTTTCAATACCAGAAAAGCCAACAAACCTGCCATTAAGGCTTCCTATACAGGACGTCTACAAAATCACAGGCATTGGCGTTGTTCCAGTAGGAAGAGTAGAGACAGGAATAATGAAAATAGGCGACAAAGTCATCTTTGTTCCAGGAAGAGAAGGCAAGGGAATAACAGGCGAAGTAAAGTCAATAGAGATGCACCACGAGCAGCAGAAAGAGGCCCAGCCAGGAGACAATGTTGGCTTTAATGTAAGGGGAATTGAGCAGAAAGACATAGCAAGAGGAGATGTCCTTGGGCACATAGACAACCCGCCAACAATTGCTACAGAATTCACCTCACAGATAATTGTGCTAAACCATCCGAGTGTAATTACAGTAGGCTACACACCAGTATTCCACATACATACAGCACAGGTAGCATGCAAAGTAGTTGCAATTGAGAAAAAGCTAAACCCAAAGACAGGCGAGACACTGCAGGAAAACCCGGACTTCATCAAGAACGGCGACGCTGCAATAGTCAAGTTCAAGCCAGTACAGCCTCTTGTAATAGAGAAGCAGAAAGACATTCCCCACATGTCAAGGTTTGCCATTAGGGATATGGGCGTAACAGTTGCAGCAGGAATGTGCATAGATCTTGTTAAGAAGGAACTAGGCGGCAAGAAATAAAGCCCTTTTTTATTTTTTTATTAATATTTTAATTATTCATGGTGAACCTTGATTTATCATGAAGAGAGTTGCGGAAAGGTAAAAAATGCAGAAAGCAAGAATTAAATTGGCAAGCATTGACATAGCTAAGATCAACGAGGTATGCCAATATATAAAAGACATTGCAGAAAAAACAGGCGTAGAGATGCGCGGCCCCATTCCGCTTCCCACAAAAAAGCTTAAGGTTACCACAAGAAAAGCCCCGGATGGAGAGGGAAAGGCCACCTGGGAGCGCTATGAGATGAGAATCCACAAAAGGCTTATTGACCTTGCAATTGACGAAAGGGCCTTAAGGCTTGTCATGAGAGTCCCTATACCAGAGGGCCTTAATATCGAGATAGAGATGATAGATGTTTAGGCTGATAGTTCTTATTTATGATAATTTTTCAAAACTTATATAAAGCAAATTATTTTCCCAGCAGATAAGCCAGGGTGGCGCAATCCGGTACCGCGCGAGACTGGAAATCTCGTCCCTTCGGGGAATCTGGGTTCAAATTCAGCAAAGCTGGTGAAAGTCCCAGCCCTGGCGCTTAAGGCTCACA
>PWVO01000011.1 GCA_003561825.1 Candidatus Woesearchaeota archaeon
CTTCGATCTGCCGCTTCATACCGAGCACATTAACCCGAACGTCAGCACCAGCGTTACCCAAGTCCAGGTTGACGTTGATTTGCGCCTGGTCGAACAACGCAAAGATGTCAAGCAGTGTTGTACCATCGGCGTCAAGGATGGCTCCCTGCATAGCCCTGATACGATGGAACTCGAGGGTGACTTCGTGGCTATTGCGAATCTCCTGGAGGCGGTTATTCACAACCTGAGCCACGCCCTCGAGTTGCGACTCACTACCAAAAGCCCGCACGTTTTGCACGTGCTCGGCGAGCACCTGATCCTCGAGCGGGATATGGGGAACGTCCACAGCCCTAAGGTTACGACGACCCGAGGTATGAAGGTTTGCAGGGCCCCCACGCCGACGAGTCGGGATCAGGGCAAGCACCCCATCATACTCTTCAATGCTAACGCGTGTCGTAGTGACACCTTCTGCAGTGAAGAGTCCCATTTGCCCTAGCATACGCATTTGATAGGGCAAACGGTTGATGGCATCCGTCAGGCTCTTCATAGAGAAGGCATCCGCCCGGAATACATCAAGCATAGGCATTGTTGTTCTCCTTGTTGCCAGTAGTTGCCCCTACACCATAGTAATACGTACGAAAGATTACGTACGCGCCAAGGTTTCGTAAGTCGGGCCAGTACGGGCAAGGATACCTTCGCCGGCCAACGATGCCGCCACATCAGCGGCAGCAAACCCCGCGGCATACGTCAGATTTTCAAGGGAGACGATGGCCGGACCCCGAACCAACACAACCCTCTCTGCATACACCTCAACGGCCGGATCAGGATCGGCGGCCAAAGGCTCCAGTAGGATTGCATCACAGTCAGCGGCCGCCGTAGCCTTAATCCAAGAGTCGATGTCAAGGGTACCAGCATCAATCTCCCATTCGAGGCATTCCCCGACAACCATATCGTCGGTATCGGCCGCGTCGATATGAACGCTCTGAACCTCACGGCAGTAACGAGAGTCCGCTTCGAACTTAACAACGTCACTGATGCGTGTCGGCTGATCGAAACGATCACCAGCGGAAAGAGGCATGATTGTACTCCTATTAGATGACTATGCCCCGAACCATTTGTTACCCTACACAGTAGGACCTACTACCCCCTCAACGCCTTCGCGTCCTTAGCACGCCGTTCTGCATCCTTAACCAACACATCAGACTCACCCTCATGGCGACCAAGGGCAACGGCTTGCGGCCCACTGATCTCACGGAGTTCCACAGGATCGTTCTTCATAAGGATCTCACACACCTTATCGAACGTCCTATCTGCCCGTTGCAAACTCAGCTTGAGTTCGGGCTCGGCCAGGAAAGCCTTCTCAATTTCACCCTTGACAGCAGGGGTAATGCGACCAGCCTGCACAAGGTTGGCCAGTCGCATGTTACGGTTATCGCGGACCAGATCCATCATAGTCGGATCCACTTCCCTGGGCTTATGCGAAAGCTGAAGGGCTTCCAATTCCTTGTTCTTGTTGGACGCCTCCTCTTGGGCAGTCTTCAATTCCTTTGCTGTAGCCTTAAGCTCCTCATCCTTTGTCTTGATGTGGCTAAGCACAAGGGTTTCCACATTTGCCTCGGTCACCTCCTCCTTAACGCCGAGAGCAGCCTGAAGCTTCGCGAAAGGCATGGATTTCTCCTTTGTCGTAAGTCTAGAAGCCGCTACGGCTTCAAAGGGACCTAAACCCGGGATCACCGGGTCCGTAACGAGGGCAACGTGTGCAATAGGGCGAGTGTATTTGTTACCCTTACCATCAGTGATGGAAGGTGGCACGTAGATACTAACATCTGTAGTGTTGGCAAGCCTAACTCCCTCCCCTGCCAACTCTATGATGCCAATAAGCTCTTCGCCATCAACGAATACTTCCTTAACCCAACCCTGGTTTGCAGAGGGATCATTCGTATGAGTCAAGGGCACAGGAACCCTTACGCCGTTCTTGTGCATGCGCCCGAACTCTATCGCGAAGTGCGATAGAGTTTCAGGCGTGACCTCAAACGATAGCCCTTCCGACTCTTTCACGTATGAGCCAGTTCGGATCAGCGGTTTCCTGAATAGCCGCTTTTGGTCCCTGTCAGCGGACAGGGATACCATACGGCTATCAGGGCTGGGAAGGGTAATTGCATCCATCGTTGTCCTCCTTATTCATATTTACTATTCTATGCCAAGTCCTAGACAAACCAAAAAATAAAGCCCAGGGCTCGCGGGGGAGCTCTGGGCTTTATTATAAGGTGGGTTGTCTAGTCTAACCCCCTTCCATCATTTCACGGAATGCAGGGTCTATAGAACCCTTACCTGCCTCCACAAACTGATCATATAACTCCTGTGGCTTATACCGTTTAGGTGGGCTTTGAGACTCTGGAATCTCATCGACCTCTTCTACGAGAAGTACCCTTCTATGGGATATTGTACGATCGGGTGGCATTGCCCTATCTGCTTCGTCTTCTGGTTTTCCTTCCGCCCACCCTGTTACCCTAAACCTGGAGTCTCTACGCATCAATACCTCAGACTCGTTTAGTGCCTCTCTAGAAAAGGGTGCGATAGGCGATCCTTGTTTGCCATTACACCTTATAAGGAATAGTATACCGTTTCGACCTGAAGAATACTCTTGTCCCGGTTGAGTAGTACAACTGCTATAGGCTTTCCACCATACCTCACCCCATTCACCTGAAGTCCATTTATCCCAGTAGTGATCGGGCATATGCGAAGCGCCACGAGCGACCATACCTTCCCACTTAGGCAATTTGGCAAGGGCTTTATCTAAGGGATCAGTTAAATCGTGGTCCTCGTTCCTTAGTATGGCAAAATTCAGGGCAGCGAAGTCATGGCTTGTATACGCATATAACGCATCGCCTTCCTC
>PWVO01000102.1 GCA_003561825.1 Candidatus Woesearchaeota archaeon
CCATCCCCATCTCCCCCCTCCTTCACCGCAGCAACACAATTGCCCCCAAATTTATGTTCCTTGCGTAGCCCCATCTTTGCAATCACTTGTTATTTCCGAAAATACACGTATAGTGAAAGAGTAAAATCAGGAACTCAAGCCCTGGGTAAACCCCTGGATTAGTATTTCGCTACACCATTGGTTTACAGGCAATGGATCGATTAATGCATCACCACCCCTGAACAAGGTGCACTACCCGCAGGGTTCGGTTGTTTCCACCCTGTGTGCCGAGCGCTAAATTTTCGAGTTGGTCTATGCGGGATAGCTATATTTATCTAACCGCGTAGGCTGGGCAGTGCCCGCCAGTCTACTGTTTCGACTCACTACGAATCAAAGCAGTGGGGTGGGCATCGCTCACCAGTCGTCAGAACTTGCCTCGAATCACTACGAACCGAAGCAACCTGAGGCACCAACAAGAGAATAGCGAGCGGCCTGCTTTTTGAAGCCAGGGCTTTTGGCCCAGTCAAAAAGCATTTGCCTACCATTCATGTCGTTTTATCTTGTTCAGACATCATGAAGAAAACACTTTTGACCGGAGCGATCGCGGCTGGAGCTATAGCCTCTGGGCTTATATTACAGACAAGTTCGGCAAGCGCCGTAACTATCGCAAGACCTTGTGGTGCTAGTTACACTAACAATGTTGATGCTAATCCTGCTGGCACCCCGTTTAACCTTGGATGCGAGCTTGGTACAGTCAACAATGATTTCGTTCCAGGAGGAATTTCCACGACTCCGAATCTAAACCATCAAGTCAACAAAGATAGTATGTTTGGCTTTTCTGACTGGCTTTTTGCTGGTAAAGATGAGGAAGAACCTGGAAGTGACTTTCTCAATATCTCCTCCACATTTCCTGCTAATCTCCTAAGCGGAGACTACAACCTCAATAGCATTGTTCAACCCACTTGGACTGATGTGATGCTGGTTCTTAAGGGGCCTGCTGGAGGACCTATTTCTCCAAATAACTACGTAGGCTATCTGCTTGCAAAAGACAGTAACGGAGGATGGGCTGGAACTTGGAAGTCTCCATTTAACAATAGTAATGGACCACAGCCGAACCCAGCAGATGTATCTCACATCAGCCTCTACTACAGAGGGCAGGTTGAAGTTATCCCCACCCCCGCAGCCGTTCTGCCTGGCCTGATCGGCATGGGTGCCGCCGTCTTCCGCAAGAAAAAGCAAGGCGAAGAAGCCACCCAGGAGGTATAACTTAGTCCACCGTTAGCGCATCGCTACAGCCCTCGGTTTCTTGGTGCACAATCATCCCCAGCTTGTGCACCAACCCCAAAGAACATGGGATGCTATATGAGTTAGCTCAAGAATTTGGAGATTTTTATTTGATATATAGCAGTTCTCGTTGGTGTGAAGTACGTTGAGGTGTGTGTAACGCTTACTCAGCAAGGCTTCCGCTGTACTTTATCCGATAGAGAACCGCTATAAAATATTTTTTATTTAAATAATTAAATTTAAAGCTTTCATGATCATCCTATTTTTGAAAAACTAAATTCAAAACTAGAGTAAACTCAAGTTCTAGTCATAGCAAATTTCCTTTCAATGCGGTATAGCAAAACCCTTTTATAGTAAGCATTTTGGGCCTATTTATGTATCGCGCCATACCGAAAACTGCTATATCATTTGGTGATCTGGAAACTTTTCTGCGCAAGCGCTGAAGCCATCGATTTATTGTTGAACGAGTCACTGTGTAAAATGTATGGAAATATTGCTTTGTAGTGGCCATTTAATTCTGCCCAAAGTATTATTGTCGACATTTAGGCAAGCATACAAATAAATCATGTTTTCAGGTCATATTTAAAGTTTTTGCTAACACAAGATTTTTTCATGCGACTCTTAGAGGATATTGTTATCATTGTCTCGTGGAAACAATTTTGCTCTACCAAAGTAAACCAAATTCAAGTCGAGATCTGAAGTTCTGCCTGTTGAGAAACTCCAGATCCCGAACTGGACTTGGTATAAGTCACCAGGTGCCTACCAAATTGTGTTCGTAATAGTTCGCTTATTTGGAAATAAAAATGAAAGCAACTCTGACCAAAACAACTTTGATGCCTTTGATGATTGCATCTGGGCTTGTAGTAGGCATAGGCTTTGTCGACGGTAAGCCAGCAGAGGCAGTTGGCTTCACAGGGTATTATGACCCAGCAAATTGGACCTTAACTAACGACAATGCCAATGGATCTGTCGACACAACATTGGCACCAAACCAAATTACTTTGACAGGAGGTGATGGCGGCTTTGGTTTTGGGTCAACCGGGTCAACCCTGTACAGTATTCTGGCTGATCAAACAGGGATATTTAAATTTGCCTGGGACTATGTCACTACCGATTCGTGGGGTCCATTTTGGGATCCTTTTGTTGTAATTAATGGCCTTCAACTACAATTGACGGATAATTCTGGGCCAAATGCTCAGTCCGGGTTCTACTCTGAATGGGTTACGGTCGGTACTGAAATCGGCTTTGGCATTTTGACTGTAGATAACGCTTTTGGAGCAGCGTCGGTCACAATTTCCGATTTCGAGGTTGTTCCCACCCCCGCCGCCGTCCTCCCCGGCCTAATGGGCATGGGTGCCGCCGTCTTCCGCAAGAAAAAGCAAGGCGAAGAAGCCACCCAGGAGGTATAACTTAGCCCACCGTTAACCCTGGTGCCCTGGCTCTGCCTGGGCATCCCATTCTGCGGCTCTGCCACCTTCCTTTAGTTTGGAGGCAGAGCCGCAGAAAAGCATTCCAACCCAGAGCATTGGAACGAGGTGAAACCTAACACTGACCTGGCTTTGTTGGGTTCTGCTTCTAAAATCCCCTGCTTGGGG
>PWVO01000015.1 GCA_003561825.1 Candidatus Woesearchaeota archaeon
ATTCCATTGAAGTGCTTTGATTTCTTCAATGGAATCTTAATTTTTAATTTTCGCCCTAATGAGGTTAATGTTAGCCAAAAATCAAAAGATGTGTTTCCTTGCTCTATCTTAACGAATCTTCCATCAAGCTCAGGGTTAACACTCTCAAGTTCAGGCTTAGAGACCTTTGTTTCATCAATAATTTTCTTTAACTTCCTTGCTCGTTTATAGTGCTTACGTTCCAATAATTGTTCGTAAATAAACTGACGACGCTTCTGCTTCGTCCTTGTGCCTCTCACGATGCCACTTGCCTGTTTCCCTGCTGCTTGAATTGCTCTAGCACTTAACCACGTTTCCACTTTAGTTGTTATGTCTTTTGAGAGAAGTGATGGAACTTTGTTTAGTTGCCATATCAAATCAACAAATATTTGACATACTCTTTTGTATTCTTGAATGAATTCATTGAGTTGTTGTTTTTTGGTTGTATTAGCGAATTTGGTAGTTAACTTACTTGACCGAATCATATACTTATTTAGTATGTTTTCTTGTGTTTTTTGGGGGAATTTTCTTGAATATTGTTCCTTGTTTTTCTAATTATTTCTATCTTATTAATGACTTGTTAATTATACCAGCGTTGACTAGTCAAATACAATACATTTTTCATGTCATCTTTTCCAAATCTTCTACAGTAATAATAGGGACACCTAAATCCTTTGCCTTAGCACTCTTCAATCCCGAACCATCACCTGCCACCAAATAACTTACCTTCTTGCTCACACCGCTGGTCGTCTTCCCTCCCAGATTCTCAATGCGTTCCTGCCAATGTTTCTTCCCCTCAGCAAATCCCCCCGAGAGACAAAATACCTTACCACTCAATTTGCCCGTTTTGGGGAATTCCAATTCTATGAAGATCAAAAGATCATTAATAAGTTTCTTATTGTTCCTAAGAAAATGACACACAATCTCTGCGGTCTTCCCCCCAATCCCCTCCACTTCAGACATTTCTTCCAGAGAAGCATCACGGATCCTGGAGAACGTCTTAAAGTGGGCAATCAATGCTTTGCCAGCCGCCTCACCCGCAGTGGGAATACCAAGTGCTTTAAAGAATTTCCAAAATGGAACTTTCTTCGGTGACCTAATAGCCCTGACAATTTCTATCCCTAACTTGTTATCATCTTTAATCTTTTCAGGATTTGGAACCATATGAATGGCTGCTAAAGCCAAAAAAGCCTGACGCTTTGTAAACCCAGCCGCCAGGAGTTCCTTCGCCGACAACCGATAGAAATCACCAGGGGTTTGCACAATCCCAGCAGATACCAATTGGCTCACACGGGCTTCACCCAATCCCAAACAACCCAGCACCGAAAGGTAGAAACAAAGATTGTTCAACCTTTGTGCAGTACATCCTACATTGGTACAAATCAACTCATAGGTCTCTTCGAGTTTCCCTGAAGCAGGTGTATGGTTGATTTCTAAAATAGAATTACGAGATGGACAATGCTTAATAGGTTTAGGAATTTCCTTTGAAGCATTAGCGACAACGCCAATAACTTTAGGAATAATCTTACCTGCCTTTAGCACTTGAATCTGAGTTCCAATCACAATATGGTTTCTTCTCATGAAACCATAATTGTGTAAAGTGGCCCGAGAAACCTGTGTGCCTGCGAGCGGGACAGGATCAAAACAAGCCACGGGAATAACCCTGCCAGTCCTTCCCGTAGTCCATTCGATATTCTTCACGGTAGGGGTAGCAATTTCTTCAGCAAATTTCCAGGCAATCTTTCCACGAGGATTCCCATTGGGGCGATCACCATGACGCCCTAATGATTCCTGCAATTCAAGATCATTAACACTCAATACTACTCCATCAACCTCATAATCTAAATTAGGAACATTATCCTCCATCATTTTCAGATCTTCAAATCTGAAAGGTCTTATCTGGACAAATGGCACCTTCAACACTTTATTAGAATATTTTGCCCGCTCAATCTCTGTCTTGAAAGGCAAATTTTCGCCTTCGATAGAATGAGCCATGAAACTCAACCGCATTTTGGCAGTTTTGCTGGGCTCCTTAAACTGCCGTATCCCTCCCGCAGCATGGTTGCGGGGATTGGCTCTCAGTTGCTCTCCTGACGCCTTCAATTCCTTTTGGACCTTTTCAAAATCTGATTTCTTACAAATAATCTCTCCACGTATTGAACAAGTCAAAGGCACTGGCAGTTGTTGAGGGACACCCGAAACATATCCGATTTGTTTCGTGACATCTTCCCCGTTCACCCCATCTCGTGGTCTCAGTCCTGCTGCGATCAATTTGCCATCACGATAGTAAATTGCAACAGCAACCCCATCCAATTTATATGATTGAGCAATATTATTAGTATTTTGATCTGCTATCCACTTATTAAGCATAGCCACTTTGGTATCATAATCTTCATGGCTAGCCTTCTCAATGGAGGCCATTGGTGGTTCATGTTTAATTTTCTTAACAGTCGCAACTTGGCTTGTTGTTGGAGTCTTGAAAACAAATGATTGCGGATTAAGATCATATAATTGACGCCGAAGGGCATCATATTCAGCATCACTGACAATTTCTCCGGTATCAGGGTGAACGCATTCCTCACCTTGTTCGTAGAGGGTATCCAGATGAACAATCACTCGTTCTAGTTCGGCAGTTTTCATTTTTCACCTTTTGACCCAATAAACCAGCCTGATGACCCAATATAATAGCAATAAGAAAACCGATACGACTATTGATAATGGCCATAACCACGCTATAAGGAAGGCAATCACCACATTGCCAATGCCACTATCGAGGTAGTGATTCCATTCTTTGTGCTTCCCCGTATCCAAGTACGTTAACACAAAGAC
>PWVO01000185.1 GCA_003561825.1 Candidatus Woesearchaeota archaeon
GTTGCGTGCTTTGCTCCTGAGTCTCAGCACCATACTAACCAGAGGTTTTTTGGCGGACAGAGAAATATGATGGGCTGTTTTGTTGCTGTTGATAAGCATTCCAAAGGTGATAAGAGGATTAATATTCCTGAGAATTTAAGGGATGTAAAGATTAGGGAAGGGACTCTGGCTGATATTCACAGGAACAGGTACTCTGATTCCTTGAGGGCTGAGTTCCAGGGCACTTGGGAGGATGCTTTAAGGAAAAAAATTCCATGCGCTGCTTTGCATATTGAAAAAGTGGATGCTGAGTCTGTTGGAGAGTTTCTTGGGTTCTGGCATTTTGTTGCTTATTATCTGTGCATGCTTAATGGTGTTGATGCTTTTGACCAGCCTGAGGTTGAGTATTCGAAGATGGTGAGCTTTAGCATAAGGAAGAAGCTTAAATAGTATTTTATGGGGGATAAAATGGAAGATAATGAGATTGACAGGTCAAATGCTTTGGGGATTATTGAGAGCTTTCCAGGGCAGATCGGGGAATCGCTTAATTTCGGCAAGCTTGTTAAGGTTGAGGAGAGTTTTTCAAGGGTTACTGTGTGCGGTGTTGGGGGAAGCTCTGTTTCTGGAGATATCCTGAAGATTTACCTGGAGCATATTATGCATGTTTCTGTTGACAGGGACTTTGACCTGCCGGATTATGTTAATGGCGATACTCTGGTTTTTGCTCTTTCTTATTCTGGCAATACTGAAGAGACTATCTCGTCTTACAGGGGTGCTGTCAAGAAAAAGCTTCCTGTTGTGTGCATTACTTCCGGGGGCAAGCTTAAGGAGCTTGCTGACATGAACAGGACTCCTTGCATTATTATTCCTAAGGGGCTTCAGCCAAGGCAGGCTCTTGCTTATCTTTTTTTTCCTATGCTGACTGTGCTGCATAACTGCAATGTGATTAAGAGCCCTGATGATGAGATTAAGAAGACTCTTAGGGCTCTTGAGGGCACTGATTTTAATGAGAAGGCCAAGGAGCTTGCTGAGAAGATCTCAGGCAAAGTGCCTTTGATTTATGCTTCCAAGAAGATGGGTGTTGTTGCTTACAGGTGGAAGACTCAGCTTAATGAGAATTCAAAGATTCATGCTTTCTGCAATGTTTTTCCTGAGATCTGCCACAATGAGATTGCGGGCTATGAGGTTCTGAACTCAAGGTATCATGTTGTTATTATCAAGGATGAGGATGATGACCCAAGGATTAAGAAGAGGATGGATATAACAAAAAGGATGCTTGCTGAGCTTGGGATTGATGTTACTGAGCTTATGATTAGGGGCAACTGTGAAATGACTAAGCTTTTTTCAACTATTTATCTTGGGGATCTTGTTTCTTATTATCTTGCTATCAGGAATAGTGTTGACCCTACGCCTGTTGATTCTATTGAGAGTATAAAGAAGGAGATTGCTTTAAGATGATTATTGGTGTTGATGTTGGCGGGACTTTTATCAAAGCAGGTGTTGTTGATAAAGGCATCATTGTTAAGGGTGTTAAGGTTAATACTGAAGCTAATAAGGGCAGGGAGGCTGTTCTTGACAATATTGAAAATGCTGTAAGTGAGCTTGGATCTGGAATAAGAAGGATTGGTGTGGGAGTTCCGGGCATGGTTGATTTTGAGAAGGGTGTTGTTATTAACTGCCCTAATATTCCGTTTAAGGATCTTGCGCTTAGGGATGTTCTTGAGAAGAGGCTTAATGCCAGGGTTGCTGTTGACAATGATGCTAACTGCTTTGCTCTTGCTGAGTCTTTGTTTGGAAGTGCCAAGGGCAAGAGGCATGTTATTGGGATTACTCTTGGCACTGGCTTTGGAGGAGGGATTGTTGTTGACGGTAAGGTTTACAGGGGGAGGATTGCCGGGGGAGAGCTTGGGCACCTCAGCCTCGATGTCAATGGCCTTAAGTGCAGCTGCGGAGGTGTTGGCTGTGCTGAGGAGTATATCAGTGCAAGGGGGATTATGAGGCTGGCTAAGGGCCTTGATGCTGCTTCTCCTCTTGATGTTTATGAGCTTGCTGCTTCTGGAAATAAAAAGGCTGTGGCTGTTTTTGAGAAAATCGGTTTTTACATTGGGGCTTATCTTACCAGCATGATTAACCTGCTTGACCCTGATGTTATTGTTATCGGAGGGGAGATTTCTAATTCATGGGGGCTTTTCTCAAAGGTTGTGCACGAGACAATTTATGACAGGTGCTTTGTGAACAGGAATCCCAAGATTGTGAAGAGCAGGCTCAGCAATTCCGGTGTCATCGGGGCTGCTTATCTTCTGGAGCAGAAATAATACTAATCTTTATTTTGAATAATTCAATAAAACCGAAAGTTTTGTGTTCTTTCTTGGACTAATTTTATTAATGTGACTATTAATTATAAGTTAATAATTATTAACAAAAATGAACCCCTGGCCATAGACCAAAGGAAATTTTTTTGGATTTTTTTCAGTGCAGGTAAATTCTGATTAGGCTAATCCAAACTTTTCTTTGATATGATCTGGATTTAGTATGTTTTTTCCACTGATTTTTCTTTTGCTGCCTTCAAACTTTGTGGTTATGCACTCCCTGTATGCTGAGCAGTTCCCTTCACTGTCCGGGTCATAGCCGCTGCAGACTCTTAATACATCAGGAGAGATTTCATCTATGAGCGCAATTTCATTTCCCATGCTTTCCAGCCTGCCCAATTCAAATTTTCCGTCTATTACATGGAGGCCTTTTCTTTCAAACTCATTGCAGACAACATTTGCTATATTCTTAACAAGAGCTTCAATTTGGTTTATCTCTTCTCTTTTGAGTATGCCTGCTGCCTCGAGCACTTCATATGTGATA
>PWVO01000047.1 GCA_003561825.1 Candidatus Woesearchaeota archaeon
AGGATCAGCCAGAGAGGATACATGTAATAAATGAGTTTTTTAGAATAAACCCAAGTTATAATTACGTAAGGTTACATACTCATTCAAGAGGAACTATTGAAAAATTTGGGGATTATTACGCAAGAAACTTCTCTGACGGAGACATAGAAGAAATAAAGAGAGGGTTAAGAAATGACCCTAATTATATGTCCATGCTAGTCACTCCAGAAACTAAAATAATTGCAGGAGCAGATAAGCCGGAATTATTAATCTTTCCTAAATTTCAGGATAGGTACATGAAAAGGAGCCCTGTTATAAACCAGTCTCTGGAGATTATTGCAAATAATCTTGGCTATGAACTTGGGAATTTTAATGCATCAAGAAGATAGCTTTAAAGCAGTACATCAATGCTATTATTTTATTTTTTTCCTAAAAACCCTGTAAGCTATAACCGGATGCATTATACCATTCTTAGCCAATGCAGTAACATAGCCAAGTCCTTCCATAAAATCATGTCTTTCCATGCCGTCAATCCTTGTCTCATGAATTTCGGGAGGGTATTTACTTTTTTCAGGCCAGGCTAAATCTTTAAACATCTCATTGCATATCTTATAACCAACCCTGAATCTTTGGATTTTTTCCTCAAGCATTTTTTAATCCTTATAAAACGCATCAATTATCCTCTTAATCTCAGAGGCCTTCTTTGGGCCAATCTTATCTACTCTTAAAAGCTCCTGCTCTGAGGCATTTATCACGCCCTTTATGCTCTTGAACTCAGAAAGCAGAGGCCTTGCAAGAGCAGGCCCCACTCCTGGAAGAGAGCTTACAACATACTCCTGGTATTCCTTCACAGTAAAAGGCTTCCTGCTTCCGTGCATGTTAAAATCCCTGCCATTCTCAAGCTGCTCCCTCTTTGCAATAATATGTATAAAAGAAGCAGTTTCTCTGTAATTCCTTGAAAAAAGAATAGGCACACCATAGCTTACAGCAATAGTTGCCATCATCCCCCTTATAGAGTTAGGATGAACTTTTCTCATAGAATAAATATCCTCATTCCCTTCAACAATAACAACAGGCCTCTCAAAATTCTGCTTTAAGTCCTTTATCTGCTGAAGCAGCCTGCTGTCTATAATAGAGTCAACAAAATCCTTCACAGTCTTTAATTCAACAGCAACTCTTGTGCTGCACAAATAATCCCCAACCTTAAGAGCCTCAAGCTTTATCTCAGCCCCCATCTCTATAAGCTCTTTTATAACACCTGAGCCTTTTTCCCTGAAATCAACAAAAAGCTTGATCTTTTCCTCATCTGAAAGAAACTTGCTTAACACCTCTTCTCTTTTCTCAACAAGAGGAGAGCCAATCTTAGTCTTGAGATTCTTAAGAGTGCGGTGCATAGTGTTCTCCTTGTGAAAAGCAGACCACTTGTAAGCAACATCCCTTGTGTTTCTGGCTACAAGGATTATGACCTTGCCTTTTCCGTGCCTGGCTGTCCTGCCCTTTCTCTGAATAGTCCTTATAGCAGAAGGCACAGGCTCAAAAAAAACAACAAGATCAACTTTAGGGATATCAAGCCCCTCCTCTCCGATAGATGTAGATACAAGAACATTGAACTCAGACTCCCTGAACTTGTCAAGAATGCTCTTCTGCTCTTTTTGGGATAGCCCAGTATCACCTTTTTTCATCTGTCCCACAAAAAGCCTTGCGCTGACACCCTCTATCTTATTAAGCTCATTCACAATATTCTGAGCATTGTCCCTGTACTGGTTAAAAACAATTATTTTACCACCTTTCTTAGCTGTAAACTCCTCAACAATATTCTTAAGCCTATCAAGCTTCGGATGCTCCACCCCCTGATTGTAAAGGCCCTCTGTCTTAATAAGAGCAGACCTGAAATTAATGTCTTTCACAAGATTCTTCACAGCCTTTGTCTTTGTCCTGAAAGCATCCTCAGTTAATTTGTTCATATATTTGTAAAGTGCAGTAATGCCCTGGCTTTCCAGAAGCTCAAGCCCGTGCTGGGCCTTCATAATCTCAGCAAGAACAGAAATAGTCCTTAAAGCATTAAAGTCCTTATTGCCCCCTGCAATCTCAGAATGTATAGTGCCCTGAAGCCCAAGAAGCTCTTTCTTGTTCATTGAGCTTATATTCTCCGGCAGGTACCCAAGCTTCTTTATCTCATCTATCTTTGACTTAATGCAGTCATTCAGGTATTTCTGGACATCCCTGAATTCTTTTGGCAGGTCAACCTCAAGCCATTCAAGCTCCATCTCCTGGACATAAGGCTTGACATCGTCATCAATCTCAGTCCTAACCTCAATATCCTCAATAAAAAGGTTTTTGCATACCTCAGTTATCTTCTCAATATCCGACCCTGGAGAAGCTGTAAGAGCAATTATCCTTGGATATTTTGCAAGCTTCTCATACTGCTTTGCTATCCAAACATAGGCATAATCCTTGACAGCCTTGTGCGCCTCATCAAACCCAAGAAGGCTCACCTCATCAAGCTTTATCCTTCCTGAGATTATGTCATTCTCAAGCCCCTGGGGTGTTGAAAAAACAATCTTTGCATCTTTCCAGAGCTCAGCCCTTTTCTCAGGCTTGACCATGCCAGTAAAAACAGCAAGCTTATTCTCATCAATATCAAAATGCCTTATAAATACCTCTTTGTATTGGTCAATCAGCGGCCTGGTAGGCCCGATAAAAAGAATCTTGGAATTAGGATAGAGATTAAGCCTGTGCGCAGCAAGCATTAGAAAAATATTTGTCTTGCCAAGGCCTGTGGGCAGGACTACAAGAGTGTTTTTCTGCGCGCATGTGGCAAATATAGTCTGCTGGTAGAGCCTTG
>PWVO01000177.1 GCA_003561825.1 Candidatus Woesearchaeota archaeon
GGAACATCCTTCTTAGCGCAATAGGGTCTGAGCCAGCCTGAAGCTGAATCAGTATCTCAAAGTTGTTGAATGTTTCAGAAGTGGAATTCGAGGCAGCCAGAATAGAAATTACATTAACCGCATTGGTTATTGACTCTCTTGTTTCCCTGCCAGTAAGCAGCGCTCTCTGCTGCAGAACATTAGAAGTAGAAATAAGCACAGCTGCTGCGACTGCAGCGACTAAGATTATTGCAATAAATATGATTAATGTGCCAATACCCATAAGGGCTTTCTTTTTAAGTTGAGGCATTCTAAAACCTTTTATCTATTTTTTTATAAACTCTGCTTTTAATTCCCAAGTGGTGCTTCTTACGCCATCAATATACCAAACCATATACTGTTTTCTCTTTATAGGTTCTTTATTATATAAATCTTTCTATTTTAGGTTTCCTAGCTCAAGGCTTCCAAGCAAGCCTCTCTCTGCAGCCGCTGTCCGGATTTCCTCTTTTGAGAAGCTTTTCCTAAGCTCCTGGTAAATCTCCAGCTCTGACATCTTCCTCATCTTAAGCAGCCTGAACGTGTTTTCAATCGACTGGACAACCTCTTCCTTTTTGAGCTTTTTGAGCTTTTCTTCAGTCTCTTTTTTCTCAGCTTTTGACCGGAAAAAGTAAAGCTTGTTGAGGTATTCTGTTACCTTGTCCCTAAAGAAGTATGCAGCAATCCCTCCGGCAGCAATCGCTATTATCAGGAAAATGCCAACAATTGTTGCAACCGTGCCTGCTATGCTTTCTCGCCTCTCAACATCTATTGTTACAATCACTTCCTGCTTATAGTCGAGCCCCTCAAAAGTTATAATTGCCGAGTCTGTGAAAGTGCTTAGGTTTCCCATAAAATCCGAGAGCGCCGTTCTTATTGCAATCTCTCTCTCTTCATTTTCAGACAGCGTTATAACCTCTGGCATATCAAAGTATTCCGGCCGGTCTATGCTAACCCTTAACGGATAGTATATGTTCAGGTTGTTAGTGGCTTTTATTGTTGGGAAGCTTCTTTCATCAGTTATTCTTACGACAGTGGTGTTTAGTGTAAATGGGACACTCATGTACCTGCTGATGTATATCTGGATTGGCTGTGTGTAGCTCTTTCCATCTGATTCGCAACGCACCGTGCCTGAATAGCTGTCCTGCCTGTTTGCAGTGTTCCTGAACTTAAGCGTTATTGGTGTGGTTGCACTCGCCCTGAACCTCTCTACAGGCTCAATGCCGTCCTGCACCCAGGTGATGGAACAGAAAAACTCGTGCGGGCTTTTCTGGAACCTTAATGTTATTGGCTGGCTGTCCCCATATACTGAAACCCTTTGAGGATAGCTTATGTTTATGAATGCGAGCTGGCTGATAATCACAGGAATTCTTCCCACTTCCTGGTCAAGGTTAAATATTTTGATTTCCCCATAAAGGTTCCTGTTATCCGGAAGGTCTCTTCTCGTTACTGTAAGCAGCTTATAAGAATACGAAGGCAGGGTGCTTCTCTCGTTAATTGTAATATAATCCCTGATTGATGGCGATGCCTCGTATGTTAAGTCCATCAGGTCAAAGGGCGTAGGGTTTGTCATGCGCACAGTTGTGGCCGGCTGCTCTGTTACAAGCATCTTTGGCTCGAACACAATAAACGGCTTGGAGAAAGGCCGCAGTACTGAAAACGCAGCGCCGATTGCCAGCGAAGAGGCCTCAGATATGTTTTGCTCTACCTCAGTGACCCATTTTGTTGCATCCCTTATCGGCTCATAATTGAAGTCAAAGCCAAGCTCCTGAAGCACCATTACAGCGTAGGCTGTGTCAAGCACCATTTCTGTTATGTTTCCGCTTCCCCATGAGCCGTCATTGTTCTGGCTGTAAAGGAAGTAGTTTAGCACTTCTTTCGGCCTTTCCTCATCAATAATGTCCTTTGCAGAGTAAAGGAAGAAAGCATTTTCATCAATATGCCCATTCCCGTAATGCTTTCCTACAGCAATGTCTTTTCTTATATGGTCAAGCATCCAGTCAAGAGTTGCCTCTTTCCTGCTTTCATCAATATCAAGGGCAGAGCTGTATGCAGTAGTCTTATAGTCGCACCTTCCCCCTTTCATGAACCTGCTCCAGCATGCCCCCTGGATATCATAAGATATGTTGTCTCCTGCATGAAAGAAAATATTCTGCCCATGCCTGTTAGATATGTTCAGGTACACTATTGCGTCTGCTATAACAATTATCCTTTTTCCTTCTTCCGGCTCAATGGTGTACTCCTTTACCTCATTAAACTTAACAGTGAAGTTGCTGTCAAGGACTTTCTCTTCATAAGCAACAAGGGTAAGGGTTGTGCCGTTTAATACAGGGGTAATCTTAAGCGTCCACTCATCATCATGTATATAATTTTGCATCTCCTGTATCCATTGGTTTCCGTCCCTTATAACCCTGTGGTTGTCATCATAATCGCTAAGCGTAAGAAGCGCGAGTATGTTAGAAGTTGCTCTTGCATCGCAGTTGCCGATCGGCCAGCACTTAAGGTCATCGTCCCTGTTTATCTTGAGCCAGTACATTGCCTTTTCCAGTCTTTGCTCAAAAAGCTCCCTGAACGGCGACATGCCCCACATTGATACAGCAGTTGAGAAAGCATTCTCCCACCCGCCGTCCTCAAACTGGTTTTCAAGCACAAGGTCAAGAATTTTTGAGACCACGCTAATATGAATCCTTTTCTCCAGCCGTATAACCTCTTCCCCTATGGTGTACTCTGCCATTACCAGCGCGTTCTCACACTCAAACACATCAAGATTTATTGCGGCAATGTAACAGTTCTTGTCTCTTGA
>PWVO01000141.1 GCA_003561825.1 Candidatus Woesearchaeota archaeon
CACCCTTTAAATGGGCCTTCTCTGTGAGCAGGAAATTCTAAAATAGGATTAAAAACATCCCTGAAAGAGTCTGTTATGTCTTTGGCAGGTGTTGTTGGAAGAAACATCTCTCTTTTCACATGATTATTTACTTTCTCAATAGCATCCCATGCTTCAGGAAAGAAATAACTGTAAACAGATTTCATAGCTTTAAGCTCTTTCATAATATTCTCCCTCCGTAGATATTCTCCCAGCTGCTAGTAAGCATTCCTGGAGGAATGAAAATGAGCTGTCTTAGCTCGTCATCTGACGGGCCGCTTTTTAAACAGTTTTCTAATGCTTCTTTTGTTTTTTTTCCTCCGAATTTGGTACTTAGCCCGGTTGTTACAGCAACATTCTGGTTATTTACTTCATAGACTAAAGCGCCATGAGGCAGAATGTCGCACAAAGTGCCGTTCTTTTCAAGAAAATCAGCCAACTCCTGATTGAACAATGAATTATCAACCCTGTTTTCATCAACATATTGTGCTACTTTTTTGTCAAGTGCTGATGCAGGCCTGTCTGCTTTTCTCAAAGTCAGCTGAAAGATGCCATTTCTTTTGCTAAAATCAATAAGTTTTGATATTTCTTCAATATTATCTATGTTATTTTTCAGCATAACACATGATAATCTTACTTGCATGTCATGTGAATGAATCTGCTCAACTAGCTTTAATAGGTCATATGGCTCTTTATATTTTGGCCTGAAAACTTCATGGTTTTTTTGATTGTCATAATGGTAAATTGAAACTGCAACTAGATCTAGCCCATGGTCTTTCCATATCTTTAAAAACTCATTGTAAAATCTTCCGCCTCTTGCAATAGTTGAGCCTTCTGTCTGCAGCTCCCTTCTATCATAATTTCTGTTCTCTACACGATGCAGGAATTCAGTAACCTGAGCAGGAAACAGTGTTGCCTCTCCCTTACTTGTTAAAAGGAAAAATCTTGCTTCATAATTCTCTGCTATCTGCGTAGCTTTGTCAAACTTATTCCAATTGACATTCGGCTCTTTATATCCAATGCCGTAATTAGGAGTCATTTTTGAAATGCAAATTGGGCAGTCATTTGGGCATGCATTGCTTCCGCCAACAATAGTATATGTTAATGCTTTTTTCATATTAGATTTTTGTAATCAGGGATTATTTATATATTTTTTGGTAGAGATGCCACTATAGAGTAAATAAAACTCAATAAATTTTTTAATGCATGTTATAGATTCAAAAAATCGGTGGTTCTCTGAGACTGCAGGAAGCAGATTTAAGAATCTATCAAAGATATGCTTTCCTAATATATTCCAAGTCTCTTTCTATGTATTTTCTCATTGCTTTGCCTATGCCTTCAATGTCTTTTTTATCAGTTTCAGGCAATGTGGGGATTATTTCGTTTTGAACTTTTTTTACGCTCTGGTAAGGCAATAAAAATGAGGATTCTATGGATAATGGATAATTGCATCCTCTCATTGATGATAATATAACATAAAACTCTGTATTGTGGCTCTTTGAAAATGGGCGGAATCTGCATAATTGGACTAGTGAATCTCTTACTTTTGGGCTTATTGTTGCTTCGGGGTGTGCCCTTATTTCAGAATTAAGATAGTTGGAGAGCACTAATTCAAAAGGATCAACCTCAAAAGGATCAACCACATTTCCTAATCTTCTTATCTCATCTCTAAAGCTTTGAAAATCAATTTTGCCTGCATCACCGCCTATATATTCAATTGTGCCATTTACTAGTTCGCTTAAGACAAATTCATTTTGTGCTGGAATTTTTTCAGCTTGTGAAAGAACAATTACTGCCTCCAGCAGATTTGCCTTATACTCGAGATTTTCCATTTTGGTACCTCTTTTTTTATTTTAAAGATTCTCTTAAAAAATTACCAGTAGTATGTATGCGCAATATATTCTAAATCTTTGTCAATGTATTTTCTCATTGCCTTGCCTATGCCTTGAATGTCTTTTTTTTCCTGGCCTGAAAGTGATGGAATTATCTTTTTCTGTACTTCTATTATAGTCTCCTGAGGCAATGAAAATGATGACCTCATAATTACTTGGCAAATTCTTCCTCCACTAAAAGGACCTTTAAACACATCATATAATTCTGTACGGTGATATGGCCTTTCTGGGTAAGGATACACAGTATAACGCTCACATAATTTAGCTATTGACTCTTTTACTCTGGGATGTAGTTTTCCTTCTGAATGGGCTTTTATTTCTTTTTCAAGATAATCATTAATTTCCCATTCATAAAGAGTATGCCGCACATTAGATTTTTTAAATTTCTGATAGTCAATCTGCCCGGCATTGCCTCCAATATACTCTATTGTTGCGTTTACAACCTCGCTTAGAATAAATTCTTCAATTGTCGGAAGCCTGGGTTTATCCTCAGAAACAGATGATACGAGAATAGATTTAAAGAGATTATCCCGATAACGATAATTTTCTTCATGTAAAAGAGATTCTTCTCTCCATTTTTTCAATGTTTCTGGGTCTAATTCTTCAGGTTTTTTGGAAATACTCATCTGCTTTTCACCTCCTATTTATTTCAGGAAAAAATCCCTGAAAATGATATTCTCTAATAAAGCCTCTTCCAGCTATTTTTTGCAAGATATTCCAGGTCTTTGTCAATGTATTTTCTCATTGCTTTGCCTATGCCTTCAATGTCTTTTTTTTCCTGGCCCGAAAGTTTTGGAAGAAACTCTTTTTCCAGTTTTATTGTAATCCCCTGCGATAATGTGAATGTTTCCTCCATTCTGCTTACTTTTCTTATTCCCCTGTCTCCAACTCCGCATATGAAGTCATAA
>PWVO01000197.1 GCA_003561825.1 Candidatus Woesearchaeota archaeon
AATCGCATAAGGCTCGTCCAGCTCGATCTCGATGGCGAAATCGCCAGCCGCCCCGTGGGTCATAACCGAGTAAGCCTCCAGCAGGGCAATAGTTTCAGGCTCCGTGACAATGACGAACGCCATGTTCAGCAGGCCGCTGCTGGGATGTGCAGGCGGGTAAATCAGGTAGACCAAGTGTGCCCCGGGGTTGTGTTCATCGTCCCAGGGGGACATTTCTCTGGTCCAACGGGCCGGGTTGCCCTTTCCCGGTGCGGACGGATCGGTGACCATCCAGCCCCAGCGGGTGTCCTCGTCTTCGGGAATGGCCGTGACGTTCAACCAGTACCGCGTGTCGTATCCCTGGGAGAACGCCTCCGAAGGGTCGATCAGGAAGCTGTACTGCCAACTCACGTTGCTGGCGTCGGCCTGGTACGTCCCGCTATCGGGCTCCATCCACCCAATGCTCAGTCCGGCGTCGTAGGACCGAACCGAAAAGTCCGCGGGTGTGAAGGTCTTGAGCCAGTAGTTTTCCAGGTCGGGCCTGTTGTCCTGTCCGACCTGGATGTTGGAATGCAGGCTCAGGATGAAGGTCACATTGCTTGGCGAGCCGTCGGGATAGACGTCGTTGAGCCATGTGCCCCAGAGGTGGATCTCGGTGATGGGGCCCGGGTCGCTACTGAGGAAATCGTCGAACAGAATGTACCGGCCACCGTGCCCGTCGGGGTCGAACGACGCGTTGACGCTCATGCCCAGACTCGACAGGTCCGGCAGAAACGCATACTCCATCCCGTGCGGATCGCCCGGATTCCAGATCGCTGACACAGCCGAGGTTAGCGACACACACATCACCGCCGCGCAGACCGCGCAGCCCAACCAGAATCGTTTCGTTTGCATTTTCGTTTCCTCCTTCGCATTCCAACAAGAGGCTCTATCTACGGACCGCGACCGAACATGTACGCGGATGCAACAAGCAGAGCTATCGATACGCATGGAAAGAGGACAAAAGATGGAACGAGCGAGATTTCTCCCGCTCCTTTTCCCTTCCCAGGAAACTATATGATAACTCTAATACGACAGCGCTATTATGGCTCAAGTTTCAATCTGGGTCTATCCGATGTTGTATCTGACGGTGATTTTGGGAGCGCGCTCTCCTGGACCAAGTATCAGGAGACCTATGATGACTGCCGATCAGATACGATCGCTGCAGCCGGCGTTGGCCGCGCTGCTGCTCCGGTTTCGTGGCTGCTTTCGAACTCAGAAGACTATTGGGCATTGGGAAAATTACCTTCTTGGGTTGCTGGCCGACTTGAAGCGTAAGAGTATCGAGCCGATTGCGTTGGCGGCCGGGACACCGGTTCGGACGTTACAGGAGTTTTTGGCCTTTTTCGTCTGGGACCATGGGCGGGTGAACCGCCAGTTTCAGCAGTTGGTGGCGGATGAGCACGATGACGGGACGGGGATTGGAATCCTTGACGCCTCGGGCCACGTCAAGCAGGGCGACAAGACGCCGGGGGTGCAGCGGCAGTGGTGCGGCGAGGTCGGCAAAAAAGAGAACTGCGTGGTGGGCCAGCACCTGCTGTACACCAATAATGACCCCAAGAATCCCTTCACCTGCATGCTGGCCAGCGATTTGTATTTGCCGGAAAGCTGGGCGGATGATCGGGCACGTTGCCGGGCGGCGAGGATTCCCGACGAGGTGGTCTACCGCCCCAAGTGGCGGATCGGGGTGGACCAGGTCGCCGCGGCCATCGGTAATGGCGTGCGTTTCTCGTGGATGACCTTTGACGAGGATTACGGGAAGGTTCCGGCCTTCTGGTTCGAGATGGACCGGCTGGGCCAGCGGTCGATCGGGGAGGTTCCGGCGAATTTCTACTGCTGGCCGAAGTGGCCCCACTATCGCTCGAACCAGAAGGCCCATGCGGCCAAGCGGGTGGACACCGTCTGCCGCTTAAGTCCGCTGTTCCGGAAGCAGGCATGGAAGCGGATCCACATCAAGGACACCACCCGCGGGCCGATGATCTGGGAAATCAAGGCGGCCTGGGTCCACCTGGTGGACTCCTCGACCCGGCCGTCGCGGCCGACCGACCGTCAATACTGGCTGATCGTGGCCCATAATCCGCAGACCAAGGAGTATAAGTATTTCGTGAGCAACGCCTCGAAGACGGCCCGGTTGGAGGAGATGCTTGAGGCGGCGTTCGCTCGTTGGCATGTGGAGAAGTGGTTTGAACGGGCCAAACAGGAGACGGGTTTTGGGGCGTTCGAGGTGCGTACGTACCAGAGTCTGATTCGCCACTGGTTATGTTCGCGGATCGCGATGTATTTCCTGGCCACTCAGACCGAGCAGCTTCGGGGGGAAAAATCCGCAGATCACCTTGGAGCAGGTGGCGGAGGCGGTCAACGGTCTGGCCACGGTCATCTGGAATCGCTGGTGGCGTTCGCCTGCTGAAGTGGCCAGGCGATGTGCGTACTGGCAGCGACGAAACGAGGCGTCCTACGCCAGCCGCAGACGCAAGGCGAAAAGAATGGGAAAGACGTAGCGCTGTCATATTAGCGTTTCGGCGGATCGCGGACTCCTGGACGCCTTACGGGCGATTCTCTGATGCAGCTTCTTGACCTTTCTGGACAAGAGCCTCCGGTTACCGACCAAAGCGGGATCCATCTCACTGACCTGACCGATCAACCGCCCCAAAGTTCGGTACGTGTCCCAGAGGAGAGAAGAATCGCTGGGCCAGTGGACGTTGGTCTCCACGGCCGTGGTATCCAGTCTGAGCTGATCACCATCGATCATTTGTTCTTCCACGGCCGCTTTCGCCAATAACCCGTTTACCTTC
>PWVO01000154.1 GCA_003561825.1 Candidatus Woesearchaeota archaeon
TTCAGCAGATGCGCCCTGATAGGCTCCCCTCCAATATGCGCAGAAGGAGTAATATAGCTCACTGCAAAACCTGCTATCTTATACTTCAAAAGGCTAAGCAAAGGAACATTAAAACCCTGAGACCTCAGAATCAGAAGCCACTTATAAGTCAATGTAAGCATAAGGAAAAAAGAGAGAAACACAAAAAGAGAAAGCCTGCCCAGAGAGAAATTGCTGAAAGCCAGCAAAATCTCCTCAACCCTGATATACCAGAAAAGAAACACAATTATTAAAACACCAGCTGCTGCACTCAAAAAACCGAAAATTTTTCGTTTCATATTAAAAAAAGCGAGCCTGCCGGGACTTCCGTCAGCCTTTGCATCCTGGCTTTAATCTAGCTTCGTCACTTTCCTGCAAACAAAGCCAGCACCCAGCATCATGCTGGTGAAAGCCCACAATTAAGCTGGTTCGAACCCGGGATCTACAGCTTAGGAGGCTGTCACCCTATTTGCCCTAAGCAATCCAGACTAGGCTACAGGCTCAGGAATCCCAGAAAAATATGAAGCTTTATTAATGTTTTGGGTTTATATACAAAAGATGTATATAATAAAGCAAATCCCAGAAGACTTCATAGTAAAAGAGATCCCAGATATAAAAATAAGCAAAGAAGGCAATTATGCCTATTTCAAGCTTAAGAAGCGCTCTTATACCACAGAAAAAGCAGTCTCAGCAGTAGCAAAAGCACTTAATGCAGAAAGAAAGCACATAGGCTACTCAGGATCAAAAGACAAAAATGCTGTCACAGAACAAGTCATCTCAGTATACAGGCCTAAAAACAAGGAAATAAAGCTGAATGACATAGAAACAGAATATTTAGGCAGAGGAAATGAGCCAGTTTCTCTAGGCGGGCACAAAGGCAATGAATTCATAATAACAGTAAGAGGCCTTGAAAAACAAATAAAGATAAAAAACAAAAAAATTCAGTTCCCCAATTATTTCGACGAGCAAAGATTCAGCAGGAATAACCTTATTGTCGGCAGGCATCTGCTCAAAAAAGACTTCAGAGAAGCAGTTAAAGCAATTCTTGACTACAGCACCAAGAAAGGAATATCTGAAAAAAAAATAGAAGATCATATTAAAAAAAAGCCCAATGACCATATTGGCGCAATAAGCATTCTCCCCAGGAAAACAAGGATGATGTACATCCATGCATTCCAGAGCTTTGTATTTAATGAGGCCTTGTCAAGAACAATAGAAAAAAATACCACACAGTACAAAAAAGTAAAATATTCACTGGGCAGCTTCCTCTTCCCGTGCAATGAAATGCAAAACAAAACACTTTCTCTGCCAGGCTTTGGCTCAGAAATAAGCCCTGGCAGCATAGCCTCAGAAATACTCAAAGAGCAGAAAATCTCATTAAGAGACTTCATAATAAAGCAGATCCCAGGCCTAAGCAGCGAGGGCGATAAAAGAGAGATGTTTTCATATGCCGATGATATAAACGCAGAATACCATAATGACGAACTAAACAAAGGCAGGAATAAATGCATAATAAGCTTCACTCTTCAAAAAGGCTCATATGCCACAATACTGATAAAAAAGATTTTTGAATAATAATATGCCAAAATTCATCTTTTCATTAAGGAATCCTTATTCAAAAAAAGTGAATGATTATTCACAAATAATGAATGAGAGATAACTATGCAGAAAAATATTAAAGCGAGCTTTAGCTAAGACGAGCTAAACAAAGAAAAAAGTGCATATTATCCTATACCTTAGCCAAACCCCAATAAAATAATAATAAAAAAATTCGCCTAATCCAGAAAACCTCATCTAGAGAAGTTTTTTATCCTGCAAAAGGTCGATCATATTTAAATAGTTTCTCGGAGTTTCTCTTCCATTCATGGTTGCAATAAGCTCAAGACACTTCCCATTAGCTGGCCTAAAGACCGAATATCTATTATCTGAAGAGTATATAATATACCCATTAGTACGGCCAAATTCAGACCCAAACTTTTTCTTAGCCCTGTATTTGCTGTATCTCTCTGGGTTAATTGAAATTAATCCCTCCATTTACATTGCCTCCTGTATTTGCCTAAATATTTCAGGCAAAACAAACAAAAAAACATAGAAACATAATAAGATCCTTGCATAAAAACATCTATATCAAAAAGAAACAGTTTTTTCTTGGTATCCCCTAATCCCATTTTACTAAAAGCGAATACAAATTTACAAAGAACAAAGAATATATAAAAGTTCCGCTTTTGACCTGCAAAAAAGGCAATAGGAAAAATATGTTTTAACCTGCATAGTTAATTAGACCTTTTTGCCTGTAAATTCAACTAGTTCGTTTGTATCTGGCTCAAGGTAAAGCTCAATAGCTTCCTTAATGTTCTTTAATGCTTCTTCTTCTGTATCTCCCTCAGAAATACAGCCCGGCAAAGAAGAAACATGTGCTGTATACCCTCCTTCCTCCTGCTTTTCCAATACACCTGTTAATTTCATTTTAAAAATAAATCACTAATACTAATATATAAATGAGCCGTTTTCTTGTTCAATCGCGTCATCAATTTCAACCATAAAAAGATACATTTAAGAAACCTGCCAAGAAATCTCCGGGTTTTAAGGTCTGAGATGAATTGGCACTGGACACTGGACATCCCTTCATAAAATTTATACATTTCAAGTATCTAAGAGACCATATGGCTCATAATAGAATGTATAGATACCGCATTTATCCTTCTAATAAGCATAAGCATAGGCTTAACAAACAGTTTCATCTCTGCCAGGAAACCTATAACCTGCTTCTGTCTGAAAGCAAA
>PWVO01000223.1 GCA_003561825.1 Candidatus Woesearchaeota archaeon
ATTCTTTTCTGAATATCATTTTCCTGTAGTCCCACATGTTGAGCATTGAGCCTTTGTTCCAGCGGTTCCTTTGATAGTAAAGCTTTCTTAAGTTATTCGGGGTGTAGGTGTAGACTACTGCATCCATTGCCTGGATTATCTTATAGTTGTTTTTCTGGAGCCTTAATGCTATCTCAAGGTCCTCGGTGCAGTGGCCTTGCCTGAACAGGCCAACCTCGTCGAAAACTGATTTTCTGTAAAGGCTGAATGGTCCCGGGGCTACATGTATGCAGTTCAGCATGCCCATTATTTTTCTGTAGAAGATGTTCACCATGTACTCGTATGACTGTATTTTCTGGAGTATGTTATCTGGCTTTTTGACTTTCATCAATGGAAGCACAGAAGCAACAGATTTGTCATAGAAATAGGGCAGCATTTTTTTAAGTGCATCTGGTGTTATTGAGGAATCTGCGTCAAGGCAGGCAAAGAACTCTGCCTGTGACTCTTTTATTGCAAGATTGAGGGCTGTCCATTTGCCTTTGTTTTCCTGGCTGATAATCCTGATATTGCTTTCTGGATGCTGCTCAATAAACTCTTTTACTTTGCTCTCAGTTCCGTCTGTTGATCCGTCGTTTATTACAAGAATATCAAGCCTGTCTTTTGGGTATTCCAGGCCTGCAAGAGACTTTAGGTTTTCCTGGATTACTTTTTCCTCATTGTATGCAGGGACAGCAATTGTGACAAAAGGAAATCTCTTAAGGTCTTTTTTCCTGTCATTTTTTCCGTCGATAAATGTTATGAGCCAGAATACACTGTAAAATAGTGTAATGACATACAATGCAATCAGCACCATGTTTGGAATATTCATTTTAATACTTCCCAGATCTCTATGCCCTTAAAGTCGTAGATATTCTTAAATGTTTCGTTGTTTCTGAAAAGGAAAAGCAGGCCCTGCTCTTCCTGGGCCCATACAAGCCCTGTTTTCATTTCCTGATCTATCCAGATGTATTTTATATTGTGCTTTGAGAGAAGCTCTCTTGTGGATTCAAGGCTTCTTGAATAAAATATCTCATTTGCATCATTGTATTTTTCTGCTGCCTCTGGGCCATACTCAAACCTTGGGTCAAGCATTGGCTTGCTTCTGCTGAAATATCGTATCCAGAAGCCTCTTGAGTAGTGCGATAGCACAATTTCATTCTCAGAAGAATATGTCCCAAGCCATTCAAGGCTCCTGGCTGTGTTCCTGTCTGGATCTAAGTCTGCAATCCTGTTAAGGTAAGAAACTGAAGAGAAAAGAAGGCCGCAGAAAAGAAGGGTTAATGTGAGGTTTCTTATCATGTCAAGGTGCCATTTCATGCTGGCTATTGATATAAGAGTGATGCCTGCCAGGATTGAGATTATGAAGTTTAAGTAAAGTATAGTGAAGCTTGAATAATAAAGGCCTGCTAATATCAAAAGCAGGGGTATTAAGAGTATTCCCTGCTTTTTTATGTCCTTCCAGATAAAGAAAGGTGATGCAAGTGACAGGAGAACAGCAAAAGAGCTTATTCCATAGAGGCCTCCGAGGTCGGAGATTGCTTCTTTGAGCCTTTCTGTGCTGTCTCTTGGCATTATCTCCTGCCTTTCATACAGGTAAAGGGGCAGAAACAAAGCAGAAAATGACAGTGCAAAGAAAAGGAGGAACAGCACAATCCTTGACCTGCTTTTGGCTGAGTATGATGCAAGTATTGCAATTGTGAGAAGGAAATTGAAAGGGCCAAAAAGCATTGACAATAAAAAAGGGATTATTGAGATTATAATTAAGATTCTTTTTTTGCACAGCAAAAGATATATGCCGAGCAAGGTGAGAAAAACAGGCAGTGTATGGTATGCTGAGAATGCAAAAAGGTATATGAAAGGCGGAGATGCAACAAGTATAAGCATTATTATGAGCTTTTCATTTTCTTTTAGCTTAAAATTGCTTAGTATGAGGAAAAAAACAAGTGCAGAAAGCATGCCAAAAGCAAAAGGCATAAGCTTTGATGCAAGCTCTATTCCGATTATGCTGCCTGTGAATGCAAGGGCTATATGGTATGGGTTGTCTGATATGCTTATACCTGAAAAATCTCTCTCAATTATGTTTCTTGCTGAATCTGCATGGTAATAAGGCTCTTCTCCGGGAATGATGCCGTGGTGGTAATAGGATCTTGCGATATGGGGTATAGCAAGTATCAAGGCTGAAAAAATGAGTGCATAAGCCAATGTAATGCTTTGTTTTTTCATATTTTCATTCCATCCTGCACAGGGACTCATAGATTTTTGTTTCCCTGTCATAAATAAGCATAAAGCACATCTCATCTGCCCTGTACTCGAGGTCAGTTATCCTGTATTCTTTTTTTGCCTCTTCTGTAACCATGATGTATTTTATTCCGTACTTGTTTAAAAGAGGTATTGCTTCTGTCTGGTATCTTGTTGTGTAGATTGTTTTTGCATCATTCAGCCTGAGCTCTGGCTGGCTTACCATGAGGAAATTTGTGTCAAACATGTTTTTCCTCTGCGCATAAAATGTTATTAAATGGCCTTCTTTAAGGCTTGCAAGCACTGCTTCCTGAGGGCTGCTGTTCTCTTTAAGCCAGAGCAAAGCTGAGATTTCGTGCCTTTGGGGAGACTCATCGATAATGTTCATTGTATATGAGATTGTCGGGATTATTGAATTGAATATAAAAACAATTATTATCAGGGCTATTACTGCTTTTTTGTATGATGCAATCCTGGTTTTTTCAAGGAAAGCCAGAAAGTCTGTATAGAACCTGCTGAAGAGGAGTGCAAATATTATGCCGAG
>PWVO01000065.1 GCA_003561825.1 Candidatus Woesearchaeota archaeon
GATTAAAGAAGAAAGCCTGAAGAAAAAGGAGGATGAGATTGAAGAAAAGAATAAGGCACTAAAAATTAAAGAGGCTGAACTGGAAAAATTAAGCCAAAAAGAATCTGAGCTTGCAAAGAGGGAAAGTGTGCTGGCTGATAATGAAGCAAAGGCTGCTTTGATAAAGAAAGAGGCTGAAGAGCTAAAGGGCAAGATAGCAAAGGTTGAAGCTGAAAAAAGGTCTATTGAAAAGAGAGAAAGATATATTGCGCAAAAAGAGGCTTCTTTTGGTGAATTAAAGGAGCAGTTTAGTGAAATGAGGAAAAAGCTTGATGAGATGTCAAACAAAAATGAGGAAAAAGACAGGATTATCAGCAAGAAAGATGCTGAGATCTCACGAAAAGAAGGCCAGATAGAAAATATGGACGCTAAAATAAAAGACATGGAAGAAGGGCTTAAAGAGATGAAAAAATACGAGTCCCTCAGGAGAGAAACAGAAAGGCTTGCTGAAAGGGAGAATGATCTTGTTATGAAAGAAGAGCAGCTAAAGAAAAAGGAAGATGAGATTGAAGACAGGGAAAGGATGATTCATATTAGAGAAAATGAGCTGGAGAACCTAAAGCAGAAAGAGGATGAGATTGCAAATAGGGAAAATGAGCTGGCTGATTATGAGGCAAGGGCAGAGATTCTTAGAAAAGAGGTTGAAGATCTTGAAAGCAAAAAAGAATGGGTTGAGTCAGGAGGAAATCTTAAGGAATTAAATGAAAAGAAGCTTAAAGAAAAAGAGGCTGAGATTAAGAGCAGAGAAAATGAGATTATCAAGATGTCATCAGAGGTAAACTTCTTGAGAGAAAAACTCATTGATAAGGAAAGGCATCTTGTTGAGCTTGAAAACAGGCTTTTGCGAAGAGAGAAATACTCTGCTGAAGAAGATTTTAAAGAGGAGATAGAGACGGCAGAGATTCAGGATAACTTAAAAGATGAGAGCAAAGAGATGGCAGACAAGCAAAAAGACCTGGAAAAGCAGAGCCATGAAATTTCAGAAAACCAGGATGATTTAAAAAAGCGGATTTATGAATTCGAGGATTTGCTTAAAACAATAGAGAATGAGAAAATTGACAAGCCAGTAAAGCCGAAAAGCAAAAGCCAAAAGAAAGAAGAGAGAAAAAATAAAGAAACAATTAAAAGAATGATCACCCAAATAAATGAGCTTATAGAGGAAGATGATGTCAAGAAAGCAAAAGAGATGTTCCCTAAGCTTTTAAAGGCATACAAAGAGCTTAATGAGAATGACAAAGATTCTTTGAAGTATTATATTCTTGATATGGAAACCAACATCAAATTGGCTTCTTTAAAGATGTAGTAAATTTGATACAAGCTGCTTCTTATTATATGTTAAGTATAAGGAAAAAAGAAAAAAAAGAAAGTGTGGAACTTTGGTTCTCACACTGACATATAGCCGATAATGAAAGAGAAGGGGATTTTGTTTATAAATATACTTGTGTTATTCTTTAATTAAAGCTTTATGAAGGGCTCTAAAACTTTACGGAGAGCTATAAAATCTTATTTTGGAAAATAAAGCAATTTTAGGCTTTTAAAAAGAGATAAAATCAAGATTTAGTCATTTGCAATTTAGAAATATTTATATACTAAAAGCTAATGCATATAGCTATGATTTACAAAAAGATGAAGGTTCTGCTTGGTGTTTTCATGGCTTTGGTTTTTGCTGAGCTTTGCTATGCATCTGTGCTATATGGTGACATTTACGGGCCAGATCTTAGGAAATTTGAAGGCATGGTTCAGATTGAGGTAAACTCATCTCCAAGGCAATACAGGGTGGCCACAGACGGGACATACTCTTTTTTCCTTCCAGTTGGTGAATTCCTGATAACTGCAAGGTACGTTGAAAATGGCGTTGTGATGCTGGAGGCAAACCAGAAAGTGGTTGTAAGGGATGAGGGCAGATTTATTCATGACCTTGTGCTCCTGCCTACTAATGAGACTTATGTACCGCCTCCGCCAAATAATAATGATGATGATAATGACGAGCCATTAAATGACAGGGAAATGGGATATGTGGCTTTAATAATTATTGGAAGTGTTCTGCTTGTTCTTATCCTTGGATTTTTTATAATGAGATCCAAGCACAAGGAATTAAAAGAGGATGAAGGCAAAGAAGCTCTTGGGCAAAGTGAAAAAATTGCAGGAGAAGAGATTCCAGAAGAAAAAAGAGATAATGAAGATGAATCAAAAGCTATGGAAACTCTTGAAGGGGTAATACAGATAATAAAGGAGAATGGGGGAAGGACAACTCAGAAGGATATCAGAAAGAAAATTCCTTTGTCAGAAGCTAAAATAAGCCTTATGATAGCTGAGCTTGAGGACAAGGGCATTGTAAGGAAGATAAAGAAAGGGAGGGCAAACATAATAATTCTTAATCAGGAAAAAGATAAAATCGCTAAAGATAAAAATACCAGGGCAGATAATGAAGAAGCCACTGATAATAGTAGGGATTGATCCAGGCACAACTGCTGCATTTTGCGCTCTTGACACATCAGGGAATGTGGTTAAGGTATATTCTTCCAAGAATTTTGGGATTAACAGCATAATCTCAGAGGCAACAAAGTATGGGGAGCCTCTTATTGCAGGGACTGACAAAAAAAATATTCCCAAGGCTGTGGAGGTTTTTGCTGCCAGGACAGGGGCAAAGGCTGTTTCTCCGAAACAGGACTTGCTTTCATCTGAGAAAAAGATTCTTTCTGGCGGGATAAGCACCGGAAACCAGCATGAGAGTGATGCTTGCGCTGCGGCTTTTTTTGC
>PWVO01000163.1 GCA_003561825.1 Candidatus Woesearchaeota archaeon
ACATTTTTTCAATGTTAGTTCAGTTGGGTGTTAAGGAAGTTCCACAAGGTTTGTGAGATGAGCAATAATTGCCTATTATCCCTGCAATATGGCCCTAATGGGAAAGTTGGCAGGACCTGCAAAAATGTTACGTTTAAAAAAACCTATAATCCCAACAGCCTTTTATCCCTGCTGGATCCAGGGGCATTTTAGCAAGGGGGCAATGTAACATAGCCTATTAAGCCATATATCCTAATGGTGGACCTATAACCGGCCTTAAAACGCACCTAAAAGCTATAGCAGCCGGGCTAGGATGAATAGGGCAAGCTATTGCATACAATAACGTTAACAGCCCTAAGTAGCCCTTATTTTAGGGCATACCATCAGCTGGTGGACCATAGGGGAATAGCAGATCCTAAGGCTTTCACTTTCTGCAGACCGAAGCGGTAGCAACATAAAACTAATCGCAGTTAGGGATAGGGGGGGGTATAAAATTTATAAGGCTTATACTTTTTAGCACCGTAGCGGTAGCACCGGTTAAGAAATCGGGAAATTGACTATTCAGTTTTGTATCCTTAAATCGCATTATATTGCATTTAAGGGCCTCAAAAAACCAAGTGGTAAATACCATTACCTAAGTCCTTAGAACCGCTTATATGGCGTTTAAAAGCGTTTTGGGGCAAGTTCTATGCATAACCGAAGCCCCAGGGTCCATTCTAAGCGTGTTTAATTTTTAATTGGTCCTGCAGCATAGACATATTGCATTAAAAAAGTGAACAAAATTTAACATTTTAAGGCAATTTTCATTTGTTATATACAGCTTATGGCATTATCTTAAAAACCGTGATAAAACAGGTTATTTACAGGACTTTGGCACTTAAGGGGCAAGAGGGCATGTTAGAAAATATATGAAAGAAAATGCAATATTTCAGAGCTTTGGTATTATTCCGGCTTTTAGCTTAAAAGAGCTAAAAAAGTGAAAGGTTTAAGAGTTTTGCGACACCTATAAAAAAGAGACCCAAAGAGGGCAAAATAACCGATGACAGTTAGCCTAACAGGGCCCGGGCCATACTAAACCATTGAAGCACAATAAACCCTAATACCCCAGCCCCGATTTTAGGCCTTATAAGCGTTTATTTAACCAGGCCATACTAAACCATTTCCCGGACATTTAAAACGCTGTACGGGGCTATATGGGGCTAAATTCGCTTATATTTGCCCTATATGCTATACCCCAGCTGGCCTTTTGCATTTGTTTGGCAAGATATGCAAGTGTGTTACACGTTGCCATTTAGGCAAGCTGTGCATACGTTAAACACTTGCTCTTTTGGGGCTACCCCAAACCCCTTATCCCTGACAAACAGTTGGCAAGGTGGGCCTGGATTAGTTTTGTTACATACATAAAAAGGGTATAGAATAGGAAAAAACAACAAAGCGATCAGTTAATGGAATTATACATCAGTAGATATGATTAGGGTAAAAGATTACCGAACCGGAAAATATTATGATCCATAAAACTAAAATAAAACGAAATTAAAGAATTAAAGAGGAAATAATCTATGAAAAAAATAGCCATAGTTAACCAAAAAGGGGGAGTTGGTAAATCCACAGTATGCCAAAACCTAGCTGTTTGTTTAACTAGGCTAGATAAAAAGGTCCTGGTTATAGACAGCGACCCACAGGCAAGCCTTACGTCAGCGTTTGGGTACAATGCGGACCAGCTGGAAAACACCCTACCGGTTCTTATTGAAAAACATTTAAACAAAGACAATGCGGACCTAAAAGACTTTATAATCCAAACACTAGAAGGGGTTTATTTGCTGCCCAGCGATATAAGGCTGACCAGCGTAGATAGGACCTTACAGAATGTTATAGCCAGGGAATTGGTATATAAAAAAGCCTTTAAGGGTTTGGATCAGCTGGCCATAGATTATATTTTAATCGACTGCCCACCATATACCAGCTTAATAAATAATAATATCCTAGTATATGCAGAGGGTTGCCTTATACCGGCCAGCCCGGACTTTTTAACCTTAAGAGCTTTTAACATACTGGCTGAAATAATCGACCTGGTAAAAGAGGATTTAAATCCAGAGCTAAAGGTTATTGGATTACTTTTTAACCTAGTAGATAAAAGAACCTACCATGCTAAGGATGTAATGCAATATACTAAAGAGACCCTGGGAAGGGAAACCTACATCTTTAAAAACTGCATAAGACAAAACACAACCATAAAGGAAGCCCAAGTTAAAGGTCAATCTATATTTACCTACGACCATGGAGCAATAGGGTCCACAGATTTTATGGCAGTGGGTAAAGAGTTTTTAAATATAATACAAAATATTACATAATATTGCTTTATAATATATAATAATATAACATAATGCTAAATAATATTGTTAGCAGGAGTTATTAATGAAAGAGAGAAGCAAGCTAAGCGAAGTAGATATATTCGCAGGATCTAAAAATAAACCAGACAGGAAAAGCACCCAGGGGCCAACCAAAACCAAAGAGCCATATATAACCAAGTCTTTTAGGTTACCGGTTGATATGGCCCAGAAGCTAAAAGAGTATGCAGACAATATGGGCCCAAAACATCTAAAGGTTACAGAATCAGAGGTATTAAGGTACATGATAGAAAACTTTGACTTAGAAGAAGCCAAAAAGAATTTTTTTAAGATTGAATAAGTAAGCTATAAAAAAGGTTCAAAATAATGAAAATAAAAAACAAACTTTATTTCAGTGATAACTTAAAAAGCAAGAGCTATTAAAGTTTAGAGTTAGTGTCTGGAGTAATAATAGTTAGAAAGGATAAAA
>PWVO01000123.1 GCA_003561825.1 Candidatus Woesearchaeota archaeon
AGTCACTGGATAATCCTGCCAAGTATTTTGAGAATAATGTTGTGGCTGGGATTAATCTTCTTAATGCAATGGTTAAGCATGGTGTCAGGAATATAGTTTTTTCCTCTTCTGCTGCTGTTTATGGGAATTGCTCTGAGAATATTATTAAAGAGTCTCATGCTATTAGCCCTTCTAACACTTATGGCCTTACTAAGGCTTTTTTTGAGCAGATTCTCAGGTCTTATGAGATGGCTTATGGAATTAGGTTTGTTGTGCTAAGGTATTTTAATGTTGCAGGGGCATCTGACAATTACAAGGCTCCTGATGACCTTTGCTCATCATACCATCTTATAAATAATGTTTTAATAACTGCGATTGGAAAAAGGCCTGTTTTTGAGATTTTCGGAACCAGCTGCAAAACTCCTGACGGCACTTGTGTAAGGGATTTTGTGCATGTCTCTGATATTGCTTCTGCTAATTTTCTTGCAGTAAAGCATCTTGAGAACAGGGGTGAAAGCAGGTTTTATAATGTTGGGCTTGGCAAAGGGCATTCTGTGAAGGAGATTCTCAGAGTGTGCGAGCAGGTTACTGGGAAGGAGATAAAGTTTGCTGAGAAAGGCCCCAGGAACTGCGACCCTGCTTTTGTTGTTTCTGACTCTTCCAGTATAATGAACGAGCTTGGGTGGGCCCCTGAGTTTAATGATATTGGCTCTATTATTAGGTCTGAATGGGAATTGATTTTAAATCACAGAGAAAACTGATTTTTTTCTTAGGTGCTTTTTGGGGTTCCAGCCCAGGTATTTAAAAAAAGCTGTCAGGATTTTGAGGCCATCGCCGAATGGCTTTAGCTTTGTTGATGTTTTTTTTCTGTCTTCATAGGTTATTGGGACTGAATATATGCTTATGCCCATTTTTGACATTTTTGCTATCATTTCCATTTCTAATGAAAAGCCTTTTGATTTTATGACTCTTGAGAGCTTTTCAACTGTTTCTCTATCCCAGGCAAAATAGCCTGTGCAGACATCTGCGACTCTTGGGTTGTATGCTGATCTTACAAGGCATGTCAGGATTTTGTTGCCAAAGAGATTTAGGGCTGTCATTGACCCTTTTTTTATTTTTCCAGCTATTCTTGTGCCTATTATGCACTGGCAGAAGCCTGAGTCAATTGGCTCAACAAGCCTGAGCATCTCGCCTGCAAGGTAAGTGTCGTCTCCGTCAAGCATGACTATTATGCTGTCATTGATGCTTATGCTTCTGAAGCCTGTTCTTACTGCAAATCCCTTTCCCTGCCTTTTTTCAGTGATTACTTCTGCTCCTTTTGATAATGCTATTTCTGCTGTGCGGTCTTTTGAGTTGTTGTCTATTACCAGGACTCTTGTGCTGTAGCCCAGGCACTTAAGCTTTTGTTTTGGTATGCTTTCAATTACCTTGCCTATTCCATGCTCTTCGTTGTAGCATGGTATTAATACTGTTATTTGTTTCATTTTTGCATTGGCTTTAATTGTATGTTTTGGTATTTATAGTTTGCTATTGTTTAATGGGTTTATGTTTTTACTATTATATAGAACTAAAATTGAAAAGATTTATATACTTTCCTGACTTTTTAGTGCATATGGTAGATGAAAAGATTTATTATGCTGCTTTTGGATTTTTGCTGCTTCTAGCTGCTGTTTTTGTTCTGTCTTTGCCTGCTGAAAAAAGGGGCTTTACTGAGCTTTATTTTGAGGGGGATGTGCCAAAATACCTGCTAAGAGGGGGAGAATATGAGTTTTCTTTTGCAATATCTAATCTTGAAGCCAGGGATATGGCTTACTGGTATGTGGTTTATATTAATGACGAGGAGATTAAGAGATCAGTTGTCAGTATCAGGGATGGTGAAAGGGCAGTTGTTTCAAATAGCTTTGCAGTTAAAGAGGATTCTGATGGCATGCTTAAGGTTTTAGTTGTGCTTCCTGACCATGGCCAGAGCATTCATTTTTGGGGATATGCAGAATGATTATAGAGATTTTGTTGCTAATAATTGGGATTGCAGCAGTTTTGATTATTCCTGGGTATTTTTTTTCTGGCTTGTTTTTTAAAAAACTGGGGTTTCTTGAAAGGGCATGCATTGGCTTTGGGCTGAGTGTTTTTTTGCTTGCTGCTGTTAATTTGTTTTTATATGCTTTAGGATTTATGCTAAGCAAGGGGGGCATTACTGCTTCTGGGATCTGGGTTTCAGTTATTGTTTTATCATTTGTTTTCATGCTATTAAGCAAGTATTTATGAATTGAAAAGGGGGGAATAATGAGGGTAGCATTTTTGGCTCCTGAGTTTTTGCCGACTTGGGGGGGTGTTGGAGCATATTCAGTAGAGCTTGCAAGAAGGCTCTCTATGTCAGATGAGCTTGAGGTTCATGTGATACCACCTGAAAGGGGGGCTGATTATAATAAAAGCTTTGTAAGTAAGTTTTTTGATGGCAGGGTTTTTATTCATAACATCTCCAGGGCAAATGACGGCTTTTTTTATAATCCTAAATTCCAGTTTGCTTTGTATAGGAAGTTTGCTTCTTTGAACAGGGATTTTAGGTTTGATATTATACATGCTGCTAATCTTGTGCATATGCCTGATATTTTGCTTAAGTTCAGAAACATGGGCATTCCTGCTGTTACAACTGTGCATACTACTCTGGAATCCCAGACTAATTCAATTCCCGAGGCAAAGGCTGCTGTGATTCCTGGAAGAAAATCTTCTGTTGAGAATCTTACTAAGGCTTGTTATCCTTTTATAAGCTTTCTTGAAAAGCTTTATCTGAAAAAGAGTGCAAACCTGATAG